>JARFQS010000175.1 GCA_029287645.1 Thermoanaerobaculia bacterium
GGCGAGGCCGCTCCAACCAGCGCTCCAAAGTCACGCCGCCAGCTGCAAAGAGAATCGTGTAGGCGGGCGACAGGTATTCCGCCTTGCTGTGGCCGTTGACCACGAGAATCAGGAGTGAAGCCAGGTACATCCAACCCAGCATCTGAAACCGACGACCCGAGGGACTGAAGAAGAGGAAGATCAGCCCTGAAACCCAAACCGGTACGGTGACGGGATTCTGAACGAGAAACTGGTCGGTCACGAAGGTCCAGGCCGACAGACCCGAGTACTTGCCAGCCGTGGCATTGCGGATGAACTCCAGGTGAGCCATGTCGTGGGTCAGATTCCACAACACGTACGGGGAGAACAGGGCCAGGGCCAGCAAGCCGGCCACCCACGGCCATCGCGTCCTCAACCAGCGTCGTTCGCGAGTTGCCAGCAATCCGATCGCGATCCCCGCTCCCAACCACAGCACGCCGACCTTGTTCAACAGCCCGAGTCCCACTGCGATGCCGATGAGCGGCCACAAGACAGTCTTGCGGGTCCTCAGCAATCGAGCCACCAGCAAAGCGACCACGGCCCAGACGAGATGATCGAAGGCGTTCATGGAGTACACCGAGTCCATGGCCAGGAAGATGAGCGACACCAGAGAGGCCAGTCCGGCCAGTAGCTGAGCCCACCGTCCCCCACCCATCTCTCGCGCCAGCATGCCGACCATGAAGACCGTCATCGACCCGAAGAGGGCCGGCAAGAACCGCAACGCGAAGAGGGACTCGCCGAAGAGCCATGAGTTCGCTGCCAGAAGGTAGACCGAGAGCGGTGGATGATCGACATACCCGAGGCCCATGTGCCGAGTGGAGGCCAGGTAATAGAGCTCGTCCCTGAAGATTCCGTAACCGCCCAGGGCGTTGGTTGTCAGATGCAGTGCCAGCTTGATCAGAGCGAGCCCGACGATCAGACCCAGGCAGGCTCTCAATGCCATAGGGCGATCGGGTCCACCGGCCGGCCCGACAGCACTGACTGCTTCGAAAGGCTCCAAGTCACTGCCGCCGATCCAGCAGACTGTATACGGCTGGAATGATGAGGAGGGTCAGGGCCGTGGAGGTGATCAGGCCCCCAATGACCGTCAAGGCCATGGGGCTGCGGAGCTCGCTGCCTTCCCCGAGGCCCAGAGCCATCGGAAGGAGTCCCAGAACCGTGGTCGCAGTCGTCATGAGGATGGGTCGGAGCCTCACCTCGCCGGCCTGGCGTAGCGCCTCGATCTTGGAGGCACCTTCACGACGTAGCTGATTCGTGTAGTCGACGAGAATGATGGCGTTGTTGACCACGATGCCCGCCAGAAGGATCGCCCCGATGAGCACTACGATGGAGACCGTCGTGCCAGTCAGGTACAGCGTCGCGAGCAGGCCGATGAGGGCGAAAGGCACGCTGAACAGAATGACGAAGGGGTGTAGCAGCGACTCGAACTGCGATGCCATGACCAGATAGACCATGAAGATGGCGAGGAGAATCGCCAGTCGCATGCTGGCGAACGAGGTCTCCATCTCCTGCCGCTGGCCGCCGATTCTCCATTCATAGCCACCAGGCAGGCTCATCTCCTCCAGAGCCACAGCGATCTGCTCCGAGACCGTTCCCAGGTCACCGCCCTTCAAGTTCGCGGTCACCAGGGCTACTCTCTCGCCCTCGGATCGCCGAATCTCGGCTGGGCCCTCGACCTCCTCGACCGTCGCAACGGCCCCGAGGGGGATCGCAGTCTTGCCGCTCTGATGCACCGTCAGTTGCAGCAGATCCTGGGCACTGTTGCGATACTCCTCCTGTGACCGCATGCGGATGTCGATCTTGCGATCCTCACGCTGGATGTCAGTGGCGATGGCGCCCTGGACCTTGGACCTGACGATTGGTGCCACCTCTCCCAGAGTCAACCCCAAGGTCGCCAATCGCGCCCGGTCGAAGGTGATCTGCAGCTCGGGATTGCCACCCTCCGTCGAGGACTTGATGTCGGTCAGACCCTCGATCCGTGACATTCGCTCGACCAGTTGACTGGCAAGCCGCTCCAGGAGTCGGAGGTTGTAGCCGCGAATCTCGACCTCGATCGGCGTCCGGAAGCTGAAATACGAAGGGCGCCCAAAGCGATAGGTCATCCCCTCCTGGCGATCGAGCTCACCCCGCAGATCGGCCATCACCGCTTCTTCCCGTTGCCTCGACACCGGCGGACTCAAGGTGAGGGTCAGCTGACCGATGTTCTCTCGACGCTCGCCCGCCGTACCCCCCTGCTCGTTCGACGCCCCCGAAATGGAATAGACCGACGTGACGTCTTCCATCTGCAGGCTCGTGGCTTCCAGGCCCGCCATGCGGCGCTGGGTGACATCCAGATGGGTTCCAGGCGGCAGCTCGGTGTTGACGTAGAATTCGCCCTGAATGAGCTCTGGGATGAGCTCCCTACCAAGTCTCGGAGCCAGGAACAGACTTCCCACGAGAAGGGCGAAGGCGACACCGACCGTTACCATCGGGTGTCGCAGGACCCGGTCCAACAGACGCGAGTACAGAGCAGCGACCCACTCGAAGGCGCGCTGAAACAGCGCCAACGGTATGACCACTACCCATCCGACGACTCGGCTCAGCAGCTTGCCGAGGGCCTTCACTCCACCTCCCACCAACAC
>JARFQS010000353.1 GCA_029287645.1 Thermoanaerobaculia bacterium
CCCCTGTGCCGGCCGATGATCGACACCAACCACGAACCCCATGAAGCGGCCGTGCCCCTGTGCCGGCCGTTCGCCGGCGCCCATGCCGGCCGAACCCCGAGATGATTGGAACTACCCTCTCCCATTTCAAGATTACCGCCAAGCTCGGCGAAGGCGGCATGGGTGAGGTCTATCGGGCCGAGGACACCAAACTTGGACGAGAGGTGGCGATCAAAGTGCTACCTGAAGCCGTGGCCTCCGATCCCGAGCGCCTGGCTCGCTTCGAGCGAGAGGCCAAGGTCCTCGCCTCCCTCAACCACCCCAACATCGGTGCCATCTACGGTCTCGAAGAGGCCGACGACAAGCGTTTCCTGGTTCTCGAGTTGATCGATGGCGAAACGCTTCAGGAGCTCATCGAGCAGGGCGTGGCGCCCGAGAACGCTCTCGAGATGGCGGCCCAGGTGGCGAGCGCTCTCGAAGTGGCCCACGAGCAGGGTGTGGTCCACCGTGATCTGAAGCCCGCCAACATCAAAATCACGCCCAACGGCACGGTCAAGGTCCTCGACTTTGGGCTCGCCAAGGCGCTCGATCCTCAGGACTCCGGGTCGACTTCTCATGCACTGTCAATGTCACCCACACTCACCGCACAGATGACTCAAGCCGGTGTGCTCATGGGCACGGCGGCCTACATGTCGCCGGAGCAAGCCCGTGGGCAGGAAGCCGACAAGCGGGCCGACATCTGGGCTTTCGGAGTGGTGCTTTGGGAGATGCTCACTCGGCAACAGCTCTTCGCCGGCGACACCGTCTCCGACACCCTGGCCGAGGTCCTCAAGTCCGAGCCCGATCTGACGCTGCTGCCGGACACGACACCGCCCTCGGTCATCCATCTACTGCGCCGCTGCCTCACTCGCGACTCACAGGAGCGACTGCGCGATATCGGCGAGGCTCGAATCGCGATCCGCACCTTCCTGACCGACGGTGAGGAGGCCCTTGCGCCGGCGACCGGATCTCCCGCTGACCCAGGACCGCCCACCTGGAAGCGAGCTGTTCCCTGGATCGCATTCGCCCTGGCTGGCTTGGCTGCCACAGGTTTCGGACTCGTCTATTTCAAGAGACCTCCTACGCCGATGCCCCTTGTCAACGCCAGCGTCGTGATGCCGGAAGGAGTGCTCCTGATCCCTTCCGGCTTCACGGCCGGGCCGGTCGTCGTATCTCCCGATGGCACCCGCCTAGCGTTTTCGGCTATCGATGAGGAAGGCAACCAAAAGCTTTGGCACCGATCCCTGGATCAATCGATCGGCAGCCCTCTACCGGGTACGGAGGGCGCCATCAGGCCCTTCTGGTCGCCAGATTCCCAACACCTCGGCTTCTTTGCGGGTTCCCAGTTGAAACGGATTTCGGTTCTGGGTGGACCGCCCATCTCCCTGACGGATGTCAACGATACCCGCGGCGGCACCTGGGGATTGGGCGGCACCATCGTCTACGCCCCCAATCTCACAGGCCCGTTGATGGGCATTCCCGAGGGCGGTGGCGAACCCGAGCAGGTCACACAACTCGACACCGAGCGCAGTGAGCAGACCCACCGCTACCCCCATTTCCTTCCCGACGGGCGGCATGTCCTGTTTCTCGCCCGCTCGACATCCGGAGGCGCTGGGATCGACCCGGGCGTTTTTGCTGTCGACATCGTCACCGGCGAGCGAAAACGGGTTCTCGACATAGCAACCAATGCCGCCTATGCCTCGGGTCACCTGCTCTACATGCGTGAGTCGACCCTCATCGCGCAGCCATTCGATATCGACCGTCTGGAGATCACCGGTGACCCCTACCCGATAGTCGAGAACGCACTCTTCGACTCCGGCTTCAGCATGGGAACCTTCTCGGCCTCGTCGAACGGCGTCCTGGCCTTTCACCCGGGAGGCTTGATCAACATGGCGGCCTCGATCGTTTGGATGGACCGGGAGGGGAATACAATCGAGGTCGTCGCCGAGCCCGCGACCTATCAGTCGATCCGACTGTCTCCGGATGGAGGCACGGCTTCCATATCCATCGAAGATACCAAGACCGGAGCCGCAGACCTCTGGCTGCTCGATCTGGACCGAGGAGTCAAAACGCGATTCACCTTCAGCTCCAGCACAGATGACGGCCTGGACACTGGCAACGCAGCCTGGTCTCCGGATGGTCGTACCATCGCCTATAGCGACAATCGATCTGGATCCTTTGATGTCTACAAGAAGGCGGTCAGCGGCACCGCTACGGAAGAGTTGATCGCCTCCGACGCCAGGGATCTGTGGGCCTATGATTGGTCCTCTGACGGCGAGTGGCTGTGCTATGGACGCTCGGAGGTCGAAGGAGAACAGCTTCTGGGGCTGAAGATGAGGGGAGACTCGACCGAGCCGATCGAGCTGCGTGCCGGCGCCTTCAACGCGTGGCCCTGCACCTTCTCACCCGACAACCGCTGGCTCGCCTATACCTCCGACGAGTCGGGACTCCGCGAAGTCTTCGTTACCTCGTTTCCCGACCTCGAAGGAAAATGGCAGATCTCGAGCGCGGGCGGTGACTACGCACAGTGGCGTGCCGACGGCAAAGAGATCTTCTACCTCTCTCCTTCCGGGGAGATGAAAGCGGCAGTTGTCGAATCTTCCGAGGACGGATTCCGAGTCGGACAGGAAACGACCCTGTTCTCGTATCGCCCCTTCCTGACCGGCGACTTCACCTTTGACGTCTCGGCAGATGGGAACAGGTTCCTGGTCCTGCAACCGGAAGACAGCTTGGGTTCGACGAGAGTCTCTCTGGTCTTGAACTGGACAGAAAAGCTGGCTTCCCGATGATCGGCAGTACGCTTTCGCATTTCCAGATCACCGCCAAGCTGGGTGAAGGCGGAATGGGAGAGGTCTACCGAGCCGAGGACAAGAAGCTCGGTCGCGAGGTGGCCATCAAGGTGCTACCCGAGGCGGTGGCCTCGGATCCCGAGCGCCTCGCCCGCTTCGAGCG
>JARFQS010000288.1 GCA_029287645.1 Thermoanaerobaculia bacterium
TAGGGGCTGACCTAAATTGAGGCCAGATCTTCCGCCGAGAGCCCTCCGATTCCCAGGGAGTCCGGCGTTCGCGGGGCTTCGCTCAGGTAATCACAGCTCATCAGAATGGATGCCATCTGGATGATCGCGTCCATGGTCGGAGTCTTTACACCGATCTGCTCGCCCAGAAGTGACATGAAGACCAGTCCGTAGCCTACATCCTCGTTGAGGTAGCGATGATCGAGCTCCGGTTGCGCTTGGATTCCCTGAAACCCCGGTGCCTCGCGATAGGCGGAGCCGTAATTGTTGGTTAGCATGTATCCCTGGCGCATGCCCATCTTCGGGTCGCTGTATATTTCGATGCCGAGCCGCTTGCCGATGGCGATGCGCTCGCGATCGACTGCCTCGATCAGACGCCCGACAGCATCCGTCACACCCTCTTCGTAGAACAGAAACTCTCCGCCCGAGCCTTCGATGCGGGCTGCGTTGGCCAGGGTGACCGCGGGATGAATGACGGGGTTGGCGTTCTGCAAGCTGGTCTGCAGGACGCTCGTCGCCGGCTCCATGCCAGGGTAGACATCGGCAATGAGATCCAACACCTCGTCGGTATACCGGCTGGGTAGGGCCGCCAGCAGATTGCCAGCCTTGAGCTTCAAGAAGACACGGACACGCCCCGGCTCGGTGAGACGAACCGCGTAGTGCAGCGTGTGGGTCTCCGCGACTCGGATCGAGTCGTCCTCGAGGGCCAGACCCGCAGCCCTCTTGAAAGCCAGCGCTCCTCCGCATGACCCCGGCGTGACAATCACCGTCTCGACGCCCGTCAACCTACCCTTCACCGCCTCGCCAAATGGGGTGGTGCTGAACGCCGGACCGACGACATAGACGAGCTCCGCACCTTCGAGCGCTTCATCGATGTCATGACCTGCACTGTCCAGACCGGCGAATCCGGACAGATGACCTTCACTGTGGATCCCGCCCTTTTCGGAGACCGCCGCGATGTTCTCTGGAAACTGCTCGAAATCGAACAGCCTCACCTCGTGTCCGTGAGCCGCACAATCGAATGCCACTGCCGTACCACCTGCACCTGCTCCCAAAACCGCAATTCGCATGTCTCTTCCTCTTCGCTGTTCAACGTGGCCGAGCTGGTCGCTATCGACCTCACTACCGAGGATACCCCGAGGCGTGGGTGGAGGGCATGGGCCTGAGTCTGGTGCCGGAGACAGGACTTTTTCGAGGAGGCTACGCGCTCGGCTGTCCCCGTCGATATCCGGGCCGTTCGACACCTGCGCAGATCGCCCCTCGCCATCGATCTCTACATCTGGCTCACGTACCGGATGAGCTATCTGCGAAAGCCGACAGTGGTTCCGTGGAGAAGTCTAGAAGCCCAGTTCGGCGCCGAATACACTCGGCCGCGAGAGTTCCGTCGTAGGGCCTCCAAAATCCTCGAAGCCGTCCTTTGTGCCTACCCGACCGTCCGAATCTCCCTGACGGACACCGGCCTCCACCTCTACCCTTCTCCACCCCATGTTCAGCGCTCGAGGCGAACTGCTCACAGCGCTACCTCCGATGCCGTGCGGCCAGGCCGGATCCCACCGACATCGGCCTTGGTCGGTTCCACTCCGGGTTAGAATTGGCTAGGAGAGATTCTCACCATGATCCCGTCGATCGAAGCGAAACGCGATGCACTGGCTGAGCTCTGCCTCCGATGCCAGGTCAGGAGTCTCGAAGTCTTTGGCTCGGCAGCGACTGGGAAGCTACGCGACGATAGCGATCTGGACTTTCTCGTGGACTTCCGACCCACTGATTCGATGAGCCTCGCGGATCAGTACTTCGCACTGCTCGAGGCACTCGAAGAGCTCTTTGGTCGCAAAGTGGATCTCCTGACGCGCCGCAGCCTGCGGAATCCGTATTTCGTCGACTCTGTCGAGAGGACGCGGCAACTCCTCTATGCAGCCTGATTCGCCCAAGCATCTGGAAGACATTCGAGACGTGGCGGCATTCGTTCTCGAGGAAACCCGGGAGAGTGAGCTCGTGGACTCCGGGTGTGAAGGAACGACTACGTCGCCCTCGGGTACCCGCGCCGATCCTACGAGCCCGCTTCGATTTGCATCGAGCCTCTGACGATCTCGTAATAGCTGACGATCCCCAGCACCTCGCCGCGCCTCAGCACCGGTGCCAGGTACAGACCGAACGAGTCGAACATCCTCGCCGTGTAGCGGATGTTCATCTTCGGGCGGACGCTGATCAGAGGCTTGGTCATGATCTCGTAGACATTCACCCGCCTCGGGGAGCGGTTGCGGGCGATGACCTTGCGGGCGATGTCGGCCATCGTGACGATCCCGAACTCGTCGGCCTCGTGCCGCTTCTCGACGATCAGGCACCTGGCGGACTTGGCCTCCATGGCGGCCAGCGCCTCATGCACGGTCGCGAGACCGTCGATGATGATGAACTCCTGAGTCATCACATCAGCCACCGTGATAATCGTCTCGTTGTTCACAGCTCCTCCTCCACGGCGGCCTTGAGCTCGTCGACCTGGTGCGAGACGCCGACGGCGTCCTCGACCTGCTGTCTCTTATACACATCTGACGCTGCCGACGAATCGAGTCGCGGGGGGGGGGGG
>JARFQS010000479.1 GCA_029287645.1 Thermoanaerobaculia bacterium
GGCGTGACCTCCAGGCTCACCTTCAACGAGGCAAGCGACCAGACACCTCTCTGGTCACCTGACGGGGATCAGGTCGCCTACGCAGCCGGTCGCGAGGAGGGCTTCGATCTCGCCATCACGACCGTGGGTGGCAGTGGTCAGGTGGAGTTCCTCCTGGAGCGAGAGAGGGATCAGCACCCGAGCTCCTTCTCGGCCGATGGAAAGTACCTGTTGTTCTACGACCGCGGTGAAGAAACGAACTGGGACATCTGGGTGCTGCCCCTCGAGGGAGATCAGGAACCGTTCCCTTTTCTCATGACTCCTTTCGTCGAGGTACGCGCTCGCTTCTCGCCGAGTGGCCAATGGGTCGCCTATCAGACCAACGAATCGGGCCGTTCCGAGATCTACGTGCAGGCGTTCCCAGGGCCCGGCGGCAAATGGCAGATCTCGACGGCAGGCGGAACCGAGCCGCAGTGGAGCCCCGACGGTCGAAAGCTCTACTACATCTCTCCTGAGATGAACATGATGCAGGTCGCGGTGGAAACGGGTGACACCTTCGATGCGGGGATTCCCGAGGAGATGTTCCCGCTCAGGCTGCGGCAGATCACGAACAACAATCGCTATCTGGTGTCACCCGACGGCGAGCGATTTCTGCTCCTGAGCTCACTGCAGGGGGACTCGACGCCGCCGACCACCGTCGTTCTGAACTGGGACGCTGCCCTCACCCAGTAAGTGCCACCCTCTTTTTGCGAGGTTGGAAGGCGTCTTCGCGTCTCATAAGGTCGTGGGACGTCGACTCCGCTTCATTCCGCCTGACGGCTCTCTGGTTGAAGTCACCAATCGCACCATCCAGGGTCGATTCCTGCTCAGGCCAAGCCGAGAACTCAACGAATTGCTGATCGGGATTCTTGGCAGAGCCCAGCGACTCTATCGAGTGAAACTTCACGCCTGTACCGTTCTCTCGAACCACTATCACATGCTGATCTCAGTAACGTCGGCCGCACAGATGGCCCAGTTCATGGCTTACTTCCAGGGCAATCTAGCCAAGGAAGCTGGACGCCTTCACAAGTGGCGAGGTCCCTTTTGGCATCGTCGATACCAGCACATTCTTGTTAGCGATGAGGATGCCGCGCAGATTGGACGCCTGCGCTATACCCTGGCCAATGGTTGCAAAGAAAACCTCGTCGCGAGCCCCCTCGACTGGCCAGGCGTAAACTCTACTCGCGCGCTTCTCGAAAGCGAACAGCTAGAAGGATACTGGATCGATCGAACTCGGGAGCAGCACGCGGTTCTGAAGGCAAAGAAGGACAGGTCCCTATTCCGGCAGCCTGAGACTGTGAGCTTCAGTCCGCTACCGTGCTGGATGCACCTACAACCGAGTGTCCTGCAGCAGCGAATCCGGGAATTGGTCACTGAGATCGAAGCCGAGGCCCTGAGGCGCCATCATGCTGAGGGTACTCAACCTCTAGGCAAACGAAACGTTCTGCGGCTCGATCCCCACGGTCTCCCACTCCATTCCAAATGGTCACCCGCACCGATGTTTCATTGCGCTTCGAAGCAGGCCCGATATGCTTTCCGCGAGGCATATGATCTCTTCTGCGCCACCTTCCGGCAGGCGGCAGACCGATTGCGCGCCGGGAAACTCCCAACGGCCTTTCCCGCAGGCGCCTTTCCACCACCAATGCCCTTGCAGCTACCAATCCAGGCACCAGGATAAGAGAGAGAACTCTCTGCATTAGCGACCTTTCGGAACACCTTCACTGGAAGTGCGGGAGTACCGGTCCGGTCCGGGCCCAGGATTCCCCTGTCTCGCCCGAAGAACACTCTGACCGACCTGGTCGTGACTCTCGAAGCTCGCCTGGCGTGAGTCAGGCCAAGTCCACACCCGCCTGAGGAGGTGCGTGCGCCGGAGATCGAGAGCGCATCCCCAGCAGTCGTTCTAAGATGGGTGGCACCTACGCAGTGCGGTTCAGGTCGGTCTTCATGATCGCTGCGTGACGCCCGCCGGGGTGGCGCTCCAGGGCGAATGGTTCTCCGGCGGGGCCCTCCGCTACCTTCAGTATTTCGTCCAGCAATACCCGATCGTCCTCATCGAGGCCGAAGCCGAAGACCTCCAGGTTCTGCTCCAGATGGGCCGAGCTCCGGGTCCCCATCAGAACGGCCGCAACCTCTGGCCTTTCCAGCACCCAGCGAACCGCAACCGTGGTCGGGCTGACCTGGAATTTACGACCGATCTTCGCCAGCCGCCCCAGCAATTCCTGAAAGAGCTCCCAGCCTCCGAACTCATCGATGATCAGCTTGTACTTCGTCAGCGAGCGGTTTGGTAGGGGCTCCTCCGGCTCGGGAAGACCCGCATAGGGAGCCGAAAGGAAACCTCCGGCAACCGAGCCGTAGCACAGCAATTGGATCCCGTTCTCCCGGCAGAACTCGACCATGGCCGCCTCGGGGCGGCGATCCAGCACCGAGTACTGCACCTGGTGCGCCGTCACCGGGAATCCGGACTCGACCAGCTCTCGAAGCCGAGGAGTATCGAAGTTCGTGGTGCCCAGCAACCGGATCTTGCCGGCGCGCTGCAGATCGACCAGCCAACCGGCGACCTCGAGATAACGAGGCACCTCGTAGTCCCACCAATGGAACTGCACCAGGTCCAGGCGCTCGACACCCAG
>JARFQS010000493.1 GCA_029287645.1 Thermoanaerobaculia bacterium
ATGCTGGGATGACTCAACGAGGCGAGGGTCTTGGCCTCACGTCGGAAACGCGTCAGGCGCTCCTGATTGTCCGCCATCTCCTTCGGCAGCACCTTCAGGGCTACCCGCCGCTCGAGCTCCAGGTCGGTCGCCGCATAGACCTCTCCCATGCCGCCCGCACCGAGCTTCTCCAGAATCTTGTAGTGGCCTATCGTCTGGCCGATCATGACCAACGGCTCGCGATAGAAGTAAGGATAGCGGATGCGCCAGCCAGATGCCGATCTGTGGTGCAAGTTCCGGCCCTACAATCCCCCAGCAGCCCCAGCCGGCACAGGTCCGGCCGCCTCAAAGAGCTCGACGGGATTGAAGGCTCTGCTTGCATAGACGTCTCCGCGGAACCGTACTTGCAGGGTCGTCAGGGCTCCTCGAGAATCGTAGGCCACCTCATTGGACCATCATCCCCCACGGTGTCCGTCCACGATCTGCGACAGGGTGTAACGGTCACACGGGGCAAGTACACATACGATCATGGGCGGAGGTCATGACATCATCCGCAAGTCCTTTACCCTAGAGTGCTGGCGGGACAAGAAGTGGTTTGTGGGGCGGTTGCAGGAAGTCCCGGGAGTCTTCAGCCAGGCCGAGACACTCGAAGAGCTCGAAAGAGACATCCGAGATGCCTATGGGATGGTACTGGCCGAACAAGCATCTCCGATCACTCCGCATTAGACCGACTGCAAGGAGATCGAAGTCGAAGTGTGAGGAGATGCCTTTGTAGTCTGATCCGGTCGCAGCTCGGCGTGAGCCAATCGACTGGTACAGCTCGACATTTCAGCGGAAACGTCTCCGGGCGGTCGGGGGCAAGCCCCGCGCCTGATAGCGTCATCACCGAATTCCGGACAGGGCGGCCAGGGCGGCGCGCGTCTTGACCGTCTCCGGATGGTCGGTTCCCAGCTTGGCCTCCTCGATGTCGAGCGCCCGGGTCAGCAGCTCGTCGGCCCGTTCGAAGTTGCCCATCTTCGTGAGGAGGATGCCGAGGTGTGTGGAGCTCTGGCCGACAAACGGGTGATCGTCCCCCAGCTGGGTCTGGCGTATCGAGAGTGAGCGCTCGCGCAGGGGAACAGCTCGGTCGAAGTCTTCCGTCGCCTCGTGAAGGGTCGCCAGGCCCTCGAGTGCCCAGGCGAGCTCGATGTGCTCGCTGCCCAGATTCTCTTCGTGAATGGCCAGGGCCCTTTCGAGCAGCGGCCCAGCGGCCTGCAGATCGCCCAGATGCACCAGCGAGATCCCGAGGTTGGTCAGAACATATCCCACCTCGCTGTGATCGGGAACAAAGTTCTCCTCGAGGATGCGCAGCGCTCTGTCGAGGACCGACCGCGCCTCCTTAAATCTGCCGGTCGCATTCAGGATCATCCCGAGGTGGTTGAGGCTGTAGGCGACTTCGAAGTGGTCGGTGCCGAGGGCGCCTTCGCGGACTGCAAGTGCCTGGCGGTGGAGCTCCTCGGACGCCTCGTACTGGCCCAGCTCGTAACGCAAGGTTCCGAGAGCCGTGAGGATGTAGGCGAGGCGCGGATTCTCCGGCCCCAGAACCTCCATTTCGATGTCCACACACTCTTCGAGGACCCGCTCCGCAGCCTCGTAATCGCCGGCCTTTCGCAGGACCTGACCGAGATTGTTGAGCGAACATGCGATATTTGGGTGATTGGGCTCGAGAATCCGGCGTTTGATCGCCAGACCCTCCTCGAATAGACGACGGGCCGCCTCGTAGTCACCCAGCTCCAACCGGATCAGAGCCAGATTGCCCAGTCGGTCGGCCACGAACTCGTCCTCTTCCCCACCGGCTTCTCGGTAGATGTCCAGGGACTGCTGGAAGAGATCGCCGGCCTCGGAGAAGTTCTCGACCTGCCATTGGTAAACCGCCAGCGCATTGACGCTCTGCGCGATATCGCGATGGACCGGGCCGAATATCCGACGGCGAATCCGCAGGGCTTCGGTCCAGGACTCGTGCGCCGCTTCGATGTCGCCGAGCCGCCACTCGACGCCGCCGAGATCGTGGACGCTATCTGCCAACTCGGCACTCTCCACAGGCTCGAGCTCTCGCTTGATCCCGATAGCCCTGTCGAGCAGGTCTCGAGCCTCTTCGTACAGGGCCAGATTGATGTAGACCTCGGCCATTGTGTCCAGCAGGCGCGCCTGGACCGCGGGCTGATCGTCGAGGTTGTCGAGCTGGGCGATGCCGCGATCGAGCAACTCGCGTGCCGTCACCGTCGCGCCGAGTGTCGCTTCGGGATCCGACAGGCGGAAGGTGTCGACCAGGAACTGTGTGACTTCGTTGGCCGTTGCGGCATCCTGTTGGGCCTTCGATTCCGCTCGTCGGGCCTGCACCATACCGAGCACCGCGAGCAGCAGGCCGCTCAGGAGGGCCACGAACACAGCGGCCCCCGCCGCGACCCCGAGCCTGTGTCGCCTCACGAACTTGGAGATTCGATGGACGGCACCGGGTGAATGGGCTTCGATGGCCCGGTGATCGAGAGCTCGCTCGAGGTCGTCCTTCAAAGCCTGCGCTGTGCCGTAGCGGTGATTCCGGTCCTTCTCCAGGGCCATCAGGACGATCCAGTCGAGGTCGCCGCGCAAGCTCTTGACCAACGCCCCCGGTGTCGTACGGCGGTACCTGGCGGCCAGTGTTGAGGTCTTTCCCATCCGGGTGACGCGCGTGCTCGGCTTGACGGGCTCGTCTTCGCGAATTTTGCGCTGCAGCTCCGCCAGCCCGGCCTCCCTCAGCTCCTGGCTGCCGAAAGGCAAGTCCCCGACGAGAAGCTCGTAAAGCACCATTCCGAGGGAGTAGACATCCGTGCGGATGTCGATGTCCTCCCCCGTCAAATCGGCCTGCTCGGGGCTCATGTACTCGGGCGTCCCGACGAGCTGGCCGAGCTCGGTGAAGAGGGTGCGCTCGGTCAGGCGCTGGGAGGTCGCTTTCGCCACCCCGAAGTCGATGATCTTGGGGACCGGGCGGCCGTCCTGATCGGTGATGAGAATGTTCGAGGGTTTGACGTCGCGGTGGATGACGGCCTTCTGATGGGCGTGGTGGATCCCCTCACAGACCTGGATGAAGAGCTGGAGCCGTTCGCGCAGAGTCAGTCGGTGGCGATCGCAGTACTCGGTGATGGGCACACCGTGAACGAGCTCCATCACGAAATATGGACGGCCGCGCTCGGTCGTCCCGGCATCGAAGACCTTGGCGATGGCCGGATGGTCCATCAAGGCCAGAGCCTGGCGTTCGGACTCGAACCGCGCGATCACCTGGCCCGAATCCATGCCACGCTTGATCAACTTGAGGGCGACCCGCCGCCGGACGGGCTTCGTCTGCTCCGCCTCCCAGACCTCACCCATGCCTCCCTCGCCGAGCAGGCGAAGCAGCCGGTAGTGACCGATGACCCTCACTTCGCCGGTAGGACCCGGCACGGCTGGAGTGCGGTCCGGGTCTGTCGCGATCGGAACCTCGTCGGACATGACGGGAACGATGTTACCTCTATCCGTCGGTCCTTCTCTCCTGGCCACGTGTGGGCGCCGGCCCCATCGAGGACCCGAGGAGACTGATCGTTTCGATTTCTCGACCGGCTGACAGGTTCTGACACGGGTCGCCGGCATGATGGTTGCGTAAGTGATCCGCGTGAAACCCGAGAAGGAGGTACCTGATATGCGCAACCGTATGTTCGTAGGCGTCGCTATCCTGATCGTTGCCCTCTGGACCGCTGCCGGAGCTATGGCCCAGACCCCTACAACGACGACCGGGACCGCGCAGGAGTTGGGCCCGTTCACCTACTACAACTTCTTCAGTAGCGACGGCACCACAGTTACGGGCACAGCACAGACGCTGGGGCCGTTCACCTACTACAACCTGCATAGTAGCGACGGCACGTCGACTTCGGGGAGCTCTCAGGAGCTCGGCCCCTTCACCCACTACAACTTCAATTCGAGCGGTGCGGATGCAGGTCGAACCAAACGCTCTACGACCACGGGAACGTCGCAGCAGCTCGGGCCCTTCACCCACTACAACTTCTCGACGACCGGCACCGATCGTGGACGATTCGAGACCAAGACGACGACCGGTACCTCCCAGCAGCTAGGGCCCTACACCCAT
>JARFQS010000389.1 GCA_029287645.1 Thermoanaerobaculia bacterium
GTCGTTGGTCTCGTGGGCTCGGAGATGTGTATAAGAGACAGGTGTCCAACCGGGAAATGGCAGGAAGAGCTCGCGCGAGCCCGTTGCCAGAATCAGGCGCTCGCCCTGAACATCGAGGCGACTCCCACGCCGATCGACGACTAGACGTTCAGGAGATACCGCATCGATGACCGAGGCTTCCGAAACAACCTGCGCCCCGGATCGATGGAGGCGCTCGATCCACCGGAGAGCGGACGCCGGCCGCTGGCTCCGGGACCCAGGTCTCCAAATCTGTCCCCCGGGCGCCGTCGCCTCATCCACGAGTAGGACGGAGCTGCCCGCTTCGGCCGCAGCGGTTGCGGCAGCCAGGCCCGCAGGGCCGCCACCCACCACCACCACCCGAGCCCGCAGGGACTCAGCCATCCGTGGCGACCTCCATCTCCGCCCGACAGATCTCCATGCAGGCGCGGCGGTGAGCCTCTCCATCGATGGTGACGCGGCACTCGAAGCAGATCCCCATCGCACACAGTGGGCCTCGACTCTCGCCCTGCGGCGAGCGTCGGAATCCCCAGACCCCCTCATTGATCAGCGCCGCCGCGACAGTATTGCCCTCGTCGGTCTGCACGCGGCGCCCATCGATGCGAATGGCGATCTTCCCCATTCGGCTAACTTCCTCCAACCACACGCATGGGGTCGAACGGGCTCGGGTCCAGAGTCGGCTGGCGAGCGACGATCAGGTCCGCAAGAAGCTCACCCGTCGCCAGGGAGGTGGTGATCCCCAGCCCTTCGTGCCCAGCGGCGATCCACAAACCGTCAATCGGCTCCCAGCGCCCGATGAACGGCAAGTTGTCCCTCGAGGCTGGCCGAAAACCGGTCCATGTCCGCAGCACCGAGAGCTCGGCAAGACGCGGCATGTACTCGATGGCGCGCTCGACCATGGCATGAACAAGGCCTCTATTGACGCTCTTATCCCAGCCCACGAGCTCTCGCGAGGAACCGATCAGCACCTGTTCGGTGGCTCTCGGCTGCACATTGAAAGCCACCGACTGCCCGCTCATCTGATGCGCACTCTTCAGGTAGCCCAATTCGAGTACCTGGTGACGACAGAAGCCCGGATAGCGATCGGTGATCACCAGGTGCCCCTTGCGAGGCTCCAGAGGCAGTGATGGAAGAAGGCGAGCTGACTGTGCTCCAGCGGCGAGAACGATCACGTCGGCCTCGAACGATCCCGAGTCGCACACGGCGGTGCGGTCTTCCAAAGACAGGACGTTCGAGCCCTCCTTGACTTCGGCCCCCAGCGCGACCGCCTCCTCCATCAGCCAGCGGACCGCTTTCGGTGCGTAGATGACGCGATCTCCGGGTACCAGCAGCCCTCCGCTGAGGCCAGGGCGCAGCTCCGGCTCCGCTTTGGCCAGATCTGCGGCACTCAGCTCCTCGACTTCCAGTCCCCTCTCTCGATAGAAGGCCGCTTTGGACGCGAGGAGGGGCAGCTCCTCCTCTTCCGCCGCCACCCAGAGCGTGCCGCAAGGGTCTTCCTCCCAGAGCTCTCCATGCTGGTCTCCCAGGTCGGACCACAGGCTGCAGGAATGGGAGCTCAGCGCGAACTGCGCCGGGGAGTCGTCCATCACCGTCAGATGGCCCATCCCGGCCGAGGTCGCGCCGGAACCCACGAAGTCGGCCTCCAGCACGAGGGGACGCAAGCCCCGCCGAGCCAGATAGAGGGCACAGGCTGCCCCCACGATGCCGCCCCCAACGATCAATGCGTCGTGACGGAGCGTCACCGGGCGCTGAAGCCTCCGCGGAAGAAATCTTCGGGGTCGAAAAGAAGGGTCGAACGGGCCGTGATGAACGCCCTGCCCTGGATGTGGGGAATCAACTCTCCGTCTCGTTCGGACAACCACCCGACGAATCGGCTGCCGGTAATGCTCTCCTGCCGCCATCGCTGGCCGACTGACAGCTCCCCGCGGGCGTGCAGGACCGCCAGTTTGGCCGAAGTCCCTGTTCCACAGGGCGACCGGTCGTACTCACCACCTGGGCAAAGCACGAAGTTCCGGCTATCGGCATCCTCGCGGGTCGGTGCGCTGAAGAGCTCCACGTGGTCGATGACCTCGCCTTCGTCCACCAGGCCGAGCTCATCGAGTCGGGTGCGAATCCTCGACGTGGTTTCCAGAAGTCGATCGAGGTTCTCGAGCTCGAGTGACAGATCCTCGAGATGGGTCAGAAAGAACCAGTTCCCACCCCAGGCCACATCGCCCTCGAGCGGACCCAGGCCTGGGACTTCGATCTGGACCCCCAGGGAATGGCACCGGGCAGGTACGTTCTCGAAGGTCACCGTGCCATCAGCTGCAAGCTCTGCAGCAACGCTACCCACCGGGGTATCGAGTCGTACCTCCCGACCCTGCAAGCGTCCCAGGTGAGCCAGAGTCCGGACCACACCGATCAACCCGTGCCCGCACATTCCCAGATATCCCACGTTGTTGAAGAAGATCACTCCCGCCAGGGAGCCCTCCTCCACCGGAGGGGTCAGCAGCGCTCCGACCACCGCATCGTGGCCACGCGGCTCGCAAACCACCGCCCGTCTGAGGTGGTCGTGGTGTGCCTCGAGGTCGTCACGACGAGCCTGCATCGAGTCGCCTTCACAGGTAGGCCAACCCTGGGTCACCACCCGGGTCGGTTCCCCTTCGGTGTGCGAATCCACGACCTCGATCGCGGATGGATAGTCCTTCCCGGCGCTGCGCATCTCAGCTGCTGATTGTATAGACTTCCATTGGACCCACCGAGGTGCTGGCAGCAAAGCCGACATCGCTTGGTGAATGCGAATCTGTCGGTGGCACGCCTACGGGCCACCCAGTCGATTTCCGAGGGAGGGAACTCCAATGCTGTCCACAGAGACCTACACCCAGCGCCGCCTTCAGCTGAAGGAAGCCATGGGCTCGGGGCTGATCCTGTTCCTGGGTCACGACGAGAGTCCGATGAACTATTTGGACAATCCCTACCCGTTTCGCCAGGACACCTCGTTCCTGTACTACTTCGGTATCGACTCACCCGGCTTGGCGGGGTTGATCGACGTCGACGGGGACGCGGTCTCCCTCTTCGGCGACGATGCCACCCTGGACGAGATCGTCTGGACAGGGCCTCAGCGTACCCTCGCAGAACAGGGCGCTCGAGTCGGCGTTGCAGAGTGCCACCCCCTCTCGAAGCTCGAGGAAATCGTCGGCGAGGGCACCGACAGCGGAAGGATTGTCCATTTCCTGCCCCCCAGTCGAGCCGAGATCATCCTCAAGACGGAGAAGCTGCTCAGGATCCCGAGCTCGGACGTTGCGCAATGTGCTTCCAAGGAACTGATCCGAGCCGTCGTCGAGCAGAGGGTGGTGAAGTCAGACGAGGAGATCGCAGAGATCGAGAAAGCACTCTCGATAGCTGCCGACATGCACACTCTGGCCATGCGCATGAGCCGGCCCGGCATGAAAGAGCAGGAGATCGTGGGAGCTATCGACGGATTGGTGAGCAGTCAGGGATCCGCCTTGGCCTTTCCGATCATCTTCTCGAAGCACGGCGAGGTCCTGCACAACCACAAGCATGTCAATACGCTCGAGGAAGGGGATCTGGTGATCCTGGACGCCGGCGCCAACTCCCTGACGCACTACGCGAGCGACATCACCAGGACATTCCCAATCGGTCTCCCGTTCGATGATCGGCAGCAGCAGATCTATGAGACCGTCCTCGAGGCACAGATGGACGCCATCGAAGCTGTCGCTCCCGAAACTCGGTTCGAGGACATTCACCTCCTGGCATGTCGACGGCTCACCGAGGGCCTCCAGAAGATGGGGCTCATGAAGGGTGATGTCGAAGCGTCTGTGGAGGCGGGTGCCCATGCCCTCTTCTTCCCGCATGGCCTCGGCCACATGATGGGACTCGACGTTCACGACATGGAGGGCCTGAGCGAGGACCTGGTCGGCTACGGCGACGAAGCCGAGCGCAATCCGCAGTTCGGACGCCGCTCGCTCCGGCTGGCGCGTGCCCTCAAGCCGGGGTTCGTCGTCACCATCGAGCCCGGCCTCTACTTCATTCCCGATCTGATCGATCAGTGGCGCGAGGCGGGGCAGCACTCCGACTTCATCGCCTACGAGAACCTGGACGCCTGGAAGGACTTCGGCGGAGTGAGGATCGAAGACGATGTCCTGGTGACCGAAGACGGATACCGGGTTCTCGGCGAGCCCATCCCGAAGGCCATCGAAGACGTCGAGATGCTCACCACAACCTAGGTCTCACTACCTCGAACGTCAGCTGGCGCCAACGCCAGCTGCTTCAAGCCCCAAGCCCTCGAGGATCGGCCGGCCGTGGACCGGTCGCCGCGGCCCTCCACGAGGTGATCACGGTCATACCCGACCGCACCGCACATCTCTAGACTGGGCCCGACAAGCAAGGTTCCCAGCGACAGCTCGAGGTCCATTCACGACCCGAGCCTTCTACATTCGCTAGTGTTGAGACCTTCAATCAGGGAGATTATTTCCATGAAGCGCCTACCGATGTGCGGTGCCCTGCTGGCACTGCTGATGGCCCCTGGCATGCCTCTGGTCGCCGAAGAAGAGCCAGCCGACCTCACCCTTGCCGAAGCGGTCACCAAGGGAAAACCCATTCTCAACTTCAACTATCGCTACGAGAACGTGAAGGAGGATGACCGGTTCGACAAGCCAGCGCATGCCTCCACCCTTCGCACCGCGCTCGGCTATCGATCCGCGGCCTGGAAGGGCTTGAGCTTCCTGGTCGAAGCCGAGAACGTGACCGTCATCGGCAACGACCTCTACAACAACGCCGGCTTCGGATCCCTGAACAACGGGGTGAGGAACAGACCTGTGGTCGCGGATCCGGCGCTCACCGAGATCAACCAGGCCTATCTCCAGTGGCAGAACAAGGACAACAAGCTGCAGCTGGGCCGTGAGGAGATCATTCTCGACGACGCCCGCTTCGTAGGCAATGTCGGCTGGCGACAGAACCACCAGTCCTTCGACGCGTTTACGTTCAACAACACCTCTCTCGAGCGGATCGACGTCTTCTACGGCTACCTGAGCAAGGTGAATCGGATCACCGGAGAGGTCGCCGACATGTCGAGTCATCTGCTCAATGTCGGCTTCAAGCTCGGCAACGTCGGCACGCTGACACCCTACGCCTATCTGCTCGACTACACCCAGGCCGACAAGATCGGCAACTCGACCTCGACATGGGGAGCCGAGTTCGCCGGCAAATATGCCGTGACAGACAACACCTCGGTGCTGTACGAGGTCGAGTACGCTCAGCAGGGGGACTACGCCGACAATCCGCGCTCGATCGATGCGTCCTACTACTTCCTGATGGCTGGCGGGGCCTTCGAGCCAGTTACCGTCAAGCTCGGCTACGAGGTGCTCGGCGGCAGCGCCGACGACGGCCAGTTCCTCACCACCCTGGCGACGCTGCACAAGTTCAACGGCTG
>JARFQS010000101.1 GCA_029287645.1 Thermoanaerobaculia bacterium
GCCTTGCATCTGTTTGTTGGTTGCCTGGAGATAGAGACGATGTGCCGGAGTTGCTCGCCTGTATGCAAATATTTGTACTGCCCTCACTTGCTGAGGGTGATTCCAATACGCTGCTGGAGGCGATGTCTTGCGGCTTGCCGGTTGTAGCGACTGCGGTTGGTGGGAACACTGAATTGGTAGAACAAGATTTTAATGGCATGCTTGTTCCGGCGAACGACCCAATGTCCCTGGCTCGTGCCCTCAAACTCCAGCAGGCCACTCAGATCCTCCTCGGCAAAGTGCTGGTGACGCTCGGAGCGATCACGGAGAACGAGCTCAACCAGGTCCTGCAGCAGAAGACCCAGGAGACGATCTACGAGCTGTTCAGCTGGCCCGAAGGCGAGTTCCGCTTCGTCCCGGATGATCTTCCTGAGTTTCCCATGATGCCCATGGCCCTCGATGTCACCAATCTGGTTCTCGAAGGCATGCGGCGGCTCGACGAGGAGAACCACTCCGCCGCCGGCAATGTGGAGGATCAGGCTTCGGCAGACGCCCGTGAGATCGAGGAGACCCTGGCCTCCGATATTCTCGATCCGCTCAGCATCTCGTCTGTCGAGATCCCCAAGGTCGTAGATGATGTGAGTGCCTCACGCGAGCGCTCCAGTGTCATCGAAGAGGACCTCGAAGGCACGATCGCACCCTCGGTGAGAGGTTTCTACGAGACCGCGGCTGCCAAGAAAGACAATCGGGTCAAGCTACTGGCGGCGGTCGCAGCGGGAGTCGTCGTGATCCTGATCGGGGTGATGGCCTACTTCTTCTGGCCGGCGGAGCCCAGCGAGGCGCGAACGCAGGTGCCGCCGGAGAGTGCGCCGCGATTTACCGAGTTCGAGCCTGCTCCCACGCTCGAAGAGGTGGGACTCCTTCCAGCTCCAGAAGGGGAGTCGGACATGGTGGCCACCGCCGACATCGAGCCGCCGGTGCCATCCGGGGAAACTCGGCAGGAAGATCGACTCCGGGCGGACTACGAGCGGGAATTGGCCACTCTGCGGAATCAGCTTCGAGAAGCACAGCGAGAGGCCGAAGAAAACAAAGCGCCGGCGGCGACCGAGCTGGCGGGCATTCAGCTAGCAGCCAATTCCGGCGACCTACCACAGAATATCGGGCGCACGACTGTGGTCGCACCCCAGGAGGATCCAGAGATTCCAATGGAGGAGGTCTCCCCTGCCGACGACTCCAGCGCTTCCGACATGCTCGGGGCGGCTGCTGTGGACACCGGCGGAGCGACCGACTCGCAAGAACCTCCGACAACCGACCCACTCGAGTCGGATCTGGTGGCGTCGGCAGTCGAGGCCCTGCCCGAGCAACCCGAGGTGGAGAGGGGCGATCTCGTGCAGCCCGGACCTGGAGTCCAGGCACCGACGGTCGTCAAGCGACCCCAGCCCCGCTATCCCGATGCGGCTCGCCGCCTTGGTCGAACCGCGGTGGTGATTCTGCGCCTTCTGATCGACGAGCAGGGAAACGTCGCCGAGATCCAGCAGAACGGACCCAAGGCAGGTATGGGATTCGACCGAGCGGCGGTGGCGGCTGCGGAAAAAACCACCTGGCAGCCCGCCATGGTGGGAGACGTTCCCGTGAAGATGTGGATCGATCTGAGGATCGAGTTCAAGCCGTAACCGTCCCGATCCAGTGGGCTGATCCGCTCAGCTTCCGAACCAGAGCTTCAGAGCGAAGAGGACGATCGTCACGGTGACGACGCCCCTGACCCATCGGTGGCCCTTGAGGACCGTGAGGCGGGCTCCGACCAGGCCGCCGACGACGGTTCCCGCCGCCAGGGTCAATCCCATGAGCCAGTCGACCCTGCCCTGCCAGGCGAACAAGGCGAGAGACATCGCGGTGAAACACAGGACTGTCAGCACCTTGACGGCGTTGCCTCGCACCAGGTTCAGACCTACGGCCGAAGTTACGGCGAGGATGAAGAACCCGACTCCGGCTTGCACGAAGCCACCGTAGATCCCGACCACGAAGAAGGCCAGGCCCGTCAGGAGGTTGTGCCGCCGAGATCGGCCGTTCACGTCCGTGGGACTGTCTTGCTGTCGACTGTGGGGAGACCATAGAGTCCACACCGACAACGTCAGCATCAACAGGGCGAGAACCCTCTTGAATGCAAGGTCGCTGATGGTCAGTGCGCCCCAGGTCCCGAGGACCGCACCCAGAGTCGCCGGCGCAGCCGCCCACCAGAGAGAGCTCCAGTCCAGAACTTTGTGGCGCTCGAAGCTCCAGACGGCTGCCACGTTCTGCAAGAGAATGCCGACTCGATTCGTGCCGTTGGCAACACCAGCCGGCAGCCCCAGGAACATCAGAATCGGCAGAGTCAGGAAAGAGCCGCCTCCAGCGAGGACATTGATCACGCCGGCAATCAAGCCCGCTCCGAACAGTAGGAGATAACCCATCAATCCCCTCGGCTCGTTTCTCTTGTCAGTGGAGGCTCCCAACGATACTCGTTCAGGTCCACGCGCCCAGCAGAATCGAAAGCCACACCCTCCTCTTCCAGGAGTTGGCGTTGGAAACCCTCCCAGCCGGACTCCGTACGCAAACTCACTTCACCCTTGGCGTTGATCACCCGGTGCCAGGGCAGGTCCGACCCGCTAGGTAATGCATGCAGTGCATAGCCAACCTGACGCGCCCGTCCAGGCAGGTCCGCCAGTTCCGCGATCTGCCCGTACGTGGCGACCCGACCTGCGGGCACACGAGCCACTTGTGCGTAGATCCTTTCGTAGGAGGTTGAGTTGCCCATGATCGACCGTCGTCGTCTCGATCAATCCGCTCCCACCTTCAGGGCTGCTCCGCGAGCCTCCTCGAGCTCCTCAATGGAGGATCCCAACGATGGTCGCGGTCAACCAAGAGGCCAAGGCACCACCGAACATCGCCTTCAGTCCCACCTTGGCCAGGTCACCCTTTCTCCCCGGAGCCAGCGCACTGATGCCGCCGATCTGGATGCCGATCGAGGAGAAGTTGGCGAAACCGCACAGCGCGTAGGTCGAGATGACGATGGCCCTCTCACCCAGCAGATCCTCCTGAATGTAGCTGCCGAGAGTTCCGAAAGCGACGAATTCGTTGAGTGACAGCTTCACTCCCAGGAGATTCCCTACCCTCGCCGCATCGGCCCACGGCACACCCATCAACCATGCCAGCGGCCTCAGAAGGGTGCCAAAGAGAGTCTGCAGCGAACCGGGAAAGATCCCCTGGTACTCACCGACAGCCGGAGACATGCCGCTGGCTGCATAGGCCACATAGGTCCCGCCTAGGAGGCGCCCGTCGATCAAGCGATCGAGGAGTCCGAAGATCACGTCGACCACCGCGATCAGGGCGATGAACCCGATCAGCATGGCACCGACATTGACCGCCAGCTTGAGGCCATCCACGATTCCGTTGGATGCGGCTTCGATGACGTTGCCGCCGCTTTCGATCTCCGGGAGCTGGGCATCACCGGCGGTCTGAGAGTGCTCCTTCTCCGGAAAGATGATCTTGCCGATCACCAGTGCCGCCGGCGCAGACATGACACTGGCCGCCACCAGATGGCCGGCTGGCACACCCATGGCGATATAGCCTGCCAGGACCCCCCCCGCGATCGTCGCGAATCCTCCTACCATGATGGTCAGCAACTCGGATTGGGTCATACCCGCCAGGAAGGGCTTGATCAGGAGGGGAGCCTCCGTCTGTCCGACGAATACGTTGGCGGTACAGGACAAGGTCTCGGCTCCGCTTGTACCTATGGTCCACCGCATGAAGCGACTGAGCGCTTCGATGACCTTCTGCATGATCCCCAGGTAGTACAGGACCCCCATGAAGCCGCCGAAGAAGATGATCGTCGGCAGGACCTTGAAAGCGAACTGCATGCCGAAGCCGGGCCATCCTCCATCCGGGCCCGGGAAGAAGTACTGGGTATCGGCCAGATTGCCGAACAGGAACTTGGCTCCGTAGTCCGACAGGTTCAGAAAGTTGGCGGCGCCTGTGCTGAAGTACTGAAAAGCCCGCTGGCCATGCAGGTTGGTAGAGACCATCCAGCCCACCAGGAGAATGACGACGAAAGCGCCCATGAATCTCTGCGCGCCCGGCGCCAGGGCGAACCGACGATTCAGCCAGAGAATCACCAGCAAGGCTCCGAGACCGATGAGCAGAGCCTGGGCCGGCAGCTGCGTCGCGAGGGCTCCGAGAGCGAGGCTCGCGATCAGAATGCCCGCGGCCCTCGGCCATTGGGTACCTCCCTCTGATTGCTTGTCGTCGAGGAGGTAGAGGATCACCAGCAGGCCGAGCAGGCCCATTCCGACGAAGCTCCAGAAATCTTCGCGAAGGATGATGAGCGCCAGCACGAACTGCAACCCGATACCCCAGAGAATGGGCCGCAACTTCACATCGCGCCGGTAGTAGGACATTCCCCACGCGATGCCGAGCAGCGTCACAAGCCCCAGAATGCTGATCCAGTTCACGATCGATCCTCCGCGAGCTCGAGCTCGATAGCCGGCCTCCACCTTCCCCGCTCGACCCCTTGTTTGACAATCGACATGGCAAACGGACGCGAACTGTCACCGAAACGCCCGCGCCATAGTACCGCAGCCAGGAAGCCGAGCAGTGCTCGACGGCTACAGCCATCGCAATCGAGACGAATCAGCTCGATTCGACTGGATCTTCGAGCTCGTCCTGCCAGTTCAAGGGCGGCTCCAGCAGCAGGAGTGCCAGCAGCGCTCCCCGCTCCACCATGCTATCCAGCTGAATGAACTCGTGTGTGGCGTGAGCACCCGCTCCCACCGGGCCGAGACCGTCGAGTGTAGGCGCGAAGAGGCTCGCCACGTTGCCATCGGAGCCTCCTCCCGCCAAGCACTCCTCCAGATCCAGATCTATCTCCTTGGCGATCGCCTGAGCCCGTCGCCAGAGCAGCCGATTGCGAGGCGTGCGCTCCAGAGGAGGAATGTCTACATCGCCCTCGACCGTCAATACAGCTCCCGGCGTCACGGGTGCGAGGCTTCGAATCGCCGCCTCGACCTGGCGCGCCTGCTGCGTGGTCAGAACGCGCACATCGACGTCTGCTGTGCTCTCGGGAGCCACCACATTGGGACGCATCCCCCCATCGATGGTGCCGACGTTGACGGTGATTCCACTGTCCGGGTCATTGAGCGCGAAGAGCTTCTGGACTACATGAGACAGCTCCAGAATCGCGCTCACGCCCTTGCTCGGCTCGAGACCCGCATGGGCCGCCTTGCCGCTCACCCGGATCGTGAACTGTCCAACACCCTTGCGAGCCGTCTTCAACGCTCCGACTTCCCCCAACGCCGGTTCGAGTACAAGGACCCGGTCGGCGATCTTCGAGAGTCGCTCCACCGTTCGGCGTGATTCACCGCTACCGATCTCTTCGTCCGAGTTGACGAAGACAACAGGCAGGACCTCGGGATCGAGGCCCAGCTGGGCGAGGGCTCGCAATGCGAAGATCATCAGCACCAGACCGCCCTTCATGTCGTAGATGCCGGGACCCGTCATGCGACCGGCCCGAATGGTGATCGGCATACTGCTCAGCGTTCCGCGGGGCCAGACTGTGTCGCAGTGGCCTATGAGGGCCTGAAGCGGCTTGCCCCGCGTGCGGTTCCTGGGCACGGCCAACAGGTGTCCTCCGGTCTCGCGGCCGGGAACCTGACGCACTCGGAAGCCGTTGGCCTGAAGCTCCTCGGTGAGGGCCGCCTGCACAACGGCCTGCGAGGACGGATCCTGTGATGGCGACTCGGCCGAGACCAGGCGCTCGAGAGTCCCGTACATCTCTGCTCGGCAGGAGCGAAGATAGTCCAGGATTCCTCTGGCCCGTTCCGTCGGCATTCCTTCGCTTCAGCGCCGAAACCCGGCGGGGAGGGGAAACGACTGGCTCGCTGCGACCTCGGCGAAGCGGTTGGGGTGCAGGTAGGCGAGGAGAGGGCAGGCGCTCAACACATCCTGATCGTCACGATCGTCACCTCGCAGAGCGTCCCTATGGGCATACGCCGCCGTAACCCTGCCAGCGATCAGGCTATTGGGCCCGAATCCATCGACCACTCTGTCG
>JARFQS010000398.1 GCA_029287645.1 Thermoanaerobaculia bacterium
AGCTCGAAGAGGATGCTCTCGCGTCGCAGCAGAGGGGCTCTACGACGTGATGGGAAGAGCTCTCTTGATGGTGGGCTGGGTGGCCACCGGAGGATGGGTAGTGACAGGGGCTCTGGGCTTTTCCATCGGGCTGGAAGGCTCGCTGGGTTGGCACCTTTTGGCGGCCCTTTTCTCGACCCTGCTGATCCTGTTCTCCCACTCCTGGATTCTGTTCTACCTCATAGGAACGGGAAAGGCGATCAAGACGGCGGCGCTCGAGCACGATCTCGACGGCGCGTTCGCAGAGCAGACGCGAGAGTTCAAGAATCGCAGCAACTCCTGGCTGATGCTTGCCATGATGGCAACCATGGCTACGTTCATCGTCGGTGGTGGCGTCGCTACGCGAGTGCTTCCCGCATGGATCCACTCGTCCCTGTTCCTTGTGACCCTGATTCTCCAGATCTGGACGCTGGTGATCGAGGGGAGGGTGATCAGGGACAACGATCGCCTCATGCAGCAGGTGGATAGCAGGGTCAGGTCGGCGGAGGGAGCGCCGGTAGATCCGTAGGGAGCTTCGAGGGCCAAATGCGAGGGTCCGGGCGCGAGACGTGGCCCTGTCCTATAATCACCCGACGCTCGAGGGAAGGACTCGCTGCCCAGCAGGGGCTTTCCGTTACGTGAATCGCAACAGCGCCGAGGCAGACTCAAACCATGAATAGCGAGAATGTCGTCCTTTCCGGGATGCGGTCCACCGGCCGCATCCATCTCGGCAACTACTTTGGTGCCGTCAAGAACTGGGTCGAGCTTCAGGACCGGTATCGGTGCTACTACTTCATCGCCGACTGGCATGCCCTGACCACGGACTACGCAGATCCGTCGGATATCGGTGGCAATTCGCTGGAGATGCTCGCCGATCTGTTGGCATCGGGGCTCGATCCCGAGAGGTCGGTGATCTTCGTCCAGTCACTGGTCCCGGAGCACGCTGAGCTCCACCTGCTACTCTCGATGATCACCCCGTTGGGCTGGCTGGAGCGAGTTCCGACCTACAAAGAGCAAATCAAGGAGCTGGCGAACAGGGATCTCTCGACTTACGGATTCCTGGGATATCCGGTCCTGCAGACAGCCGACATCTTGTTGTATCGAGCCCATTTCGTCCCGGTGGGAGAGGACCAGGCGAGCCATCTCGAGTTGAGCCGAGAGATCGGACGTCGGTTCAATTCCTACTTTGGAGATATCTTTCCAGAGCCCAAGGCGCTGTTTACGCCTACTCCCAAGGTGCCTGGGCTCGACGGGCGCAAGATGTCGAAGTCCTACGGCAATACCATCAATCTCTCCGACACCGCGGAGGAAGTGACCGCCAAGTGCAAGGAGATGTTTACGGATCCGCAGAGGATACGCCGCACGGACGCCGGGCATCCCGAGACGTGCAACCTGTTTCAGTTCCACAGGCTCTTCTCCGCGCCGGATCTTCAGGAGAAGGTGGCCGCGGAATGTCGACGGGCCCAGATCGGCTGCGTCGATGACAAGCAGCTGATCGCCGACCAGATCAACACCTTTCTCGAGCCGATACGGGCCCGGCGGGAAGAGCTTCTCGAGAGTCGAGACACCCTGCTGGATATCCTCTCCGAGGGGTCCGCCAAGGCTGCCGAGCGGGCTGCGGAGACGATGGACCAGGTCAGGTCGGCGCTTTCGATCCACTATCGAAAGGCCGGCGAAAAGGCCCGCTGATGACGTCTCCAGCGAGTGGCAAGAGCAGTCTGCCTGAAGCCTGGCAGGTACAGCTGCCGGTCTTCGAAGGGCCTCTCGACCTCCTCCTGCACCTGATCAAGATCAACGAGGTGGAGATCACCGACATACCGGTGGCGGTGATCTGCGATCAATTCGACGAGTACCTGCACCTCATGGAAGTCTTCGACCTCGATGTCGCGGCCGAGTTCGTGTACGAGGCGGCGGTGCTCATACATTTGAAGTCGAGGATGCTGCTGCCGCGGCAGACAGAGGAAGACGGAACCCTGGAGGACGATCCTCGACAGGAGTTGGTGGAGCGCCTGCTGGAGTATCAACGGATCAAGGAAGCCGCTCAGTCCCTGGCCGAGCTCCACTCGTTGCGCCAAGGCCTTTGGACTCGTCAACCCCGGTCTCTCGACCTGCCTGAGGACGACGATTCCGTCGAGTTGGAGGAGGTCTCACTGTTCGACCTTCTCGGGGCTTTCAAGCAGGTTCTGACGCGCTACGAGCACGAGCATCCGGACCCGTTTCATGTTCATCGCGAGACGTTTTCCGTCCGCGGCCAATTCGAGCGCCTACTCGGCCTGCTGGACCTGGATCGACCCTACGATCTGCTGCTCGATCTGCGAGACCGGAGCTGCCGAGCAGAGGCCGTTGCGGCGTTCCTGGCGATCCTCGAGCTGGCTCGATTGGACCTGGCTCGATTGCACAAGACCGGAGACGGCGAGATCTTGCTCTACCGCACGTCGAGGGTGCTGCAGACTCATGAGCTGGAGGCCATTCAGGGATGACCGAGCATTCGGAGTTCGAAGCAGCGTTGGAGGCGGTACTTTTCGTAGCCGCGGAACCGGTGGACCGAGACAAGCTCCTCGAGATATTCGGCAGCCAGAATCGCGCCGGCGCTGCGGAGGCCTTGGATCGGATCATCGAACGGTACCGAGGAGGACCCGACAAAGGAGTCCAGATCGAAGAGGTCGCGGGTGGGCTGAGACTGGTGACACGACCAGAGCTGCACGGGTACCTCCGGAAATTCTTCGAAGTGTCCGGCAGGACGCGCCTTTCCATGGCCGCTTTGGAGACCCTGGCGATCGTCGCCTACCGCCAGCCGATCACGGGTCCTGAGATCCAGGAGCTGAGAGGCGTCAGCCCGGCGGGGGTGTTGAAGACCCTGCTCGAGAAGAGGCTGGTTCGGATTTGTGGCCGCAAGAAGGTGGTTGGCAAGCCGTTCCTCTATCGCACCACCCGGGAGTTCCTCATGCACTTCGGTTTGGAGTCACTCGAGGATCTGCCTCCCCTCGAAGAATTCGAGGAGATCTTCGGCCCCGAGGGTGTGGAGTCGGGGGAGCAGGTCTCTCGGCCTGAGCTGACCCATGGCGAGGATTCAGACACGGATCCCGAGCCGCCGGCATCGGATGAGTCGTGAGCGAAGAGCGTCTGCAGCGGATCCTGTCCCGTGCCGGAATCGCCTCGCGGCGCAAGGCCGAGGAATGGATCCGTGAGGGCAGGGTCACCGTCAATGGACGGACTGCGGAAATCGGTGACAAGGCGGATCCGCAGACCGACGCCATCAAGGTCGACGGACGTCGCCTGAAGCCGGCACCCAAGGGTTCCCACTACCTGGTTTACAAGCCGAGGGGCTATATGTCCACACGGCAGGATCCCCAGGGACGCCCAACCGTATTGGATCTCTTGCCACCGAAGTTCCGAAAGTCCCTGATCATCGCGGGGCGCCTGGATTTCAACAGCGAGGGCTTGATGATCCTGACAGCCGATGGGGATCTGGCGAATCGTCTGGCGCACCCGAGCTTCGGCTCCACGAAGACCTACCATGTGAAGGTGAAGGGAGTGCCTCAGGAAGAGGAGATTGCCAAGCTGAGGGCAGGTGTCATGCTGGAAGGCAAGCGTACCGCGCCAGCCAAGATCCGCCTGCTGAAGAGCCCGAGGAGCGGCAAGGG
>JARFQS010000146.1 GCA_029287645.1 Thermoanaerobaculia bacterium
CAGCAGTTACATCGAGGTGATCAGGAAAGTCTCGTCCTACGAGCTGGCGGATCCTGAGCTCGAGAAACTGCCCTCGGCATCCAAGAACTTCCTGCGCTTCGGCCCTCGGAACCTGCGCCGGCTACAAGCGAAGGCCAGAGAAATCGCGGCGCTGACCGATCTGGAGGTGAATTGAGGGCGCAGGCGATCAGTCTCCCTCTCGCTCCCATAGATCCTGGCAGGCACGGGTGACTGTTTTGTAGGTCCTGGCCTGCCCCAGGCGAAAACCCGCGTGCGTGGCGACGGCCAGCACGCCCAATGTGAATACCGTGTTGGTCGAGGCTTCGAAGGGAAGGAACGAGCTCGGTCCGGAGTGGAAGGCCAACAGGACGAGAATGGCGGCCCAGTCCACGAGGCTGACCAGAAGGGCCCTGCGTCTGGCCTTGGTCAGGGCTTCCAGCTCGGGTCGCTCTGCCGCCCTCTCCTCCGGCGAGGTGTCGGGGGGCTCGAGGATTCGCAGCTCGGCGACATCTTCGACCAGCATCGAGATTACCGCGTTGGTACGCCACATGGTTTCCGGTCCTCTCTCTCCGTCTCTCGAAGGGCTCGTGGCCAGATGGATCGATATCATGCTACTTCAGGATTCACTCCGCGGCTCTTCGGCATCGCTCCCGCAGCGCTCGTGGGGCTCGACAAGATCCTGCAGAAGGAGGGCACAGTGTTGAAGAAATGCACCCTGCCACGAGTCTTCTTCCTGATCCTGGCCTGGGCGATCTCGTCTGGGGCCACAGCGGAGGTCAGCGTGTCTCCGGGTGGCGTCGTACGCTGGCCAGGGGCCGGCATCGATCGATGTGGGCAGGCCGGTGAGGTCTGGGACGCTGATGGGGATGCCTGTTGGTACCCCATCGATCTGTTGGCGTCCGAGGGAGATCTGCAACTGTCGCGTTGGAGGCAAGGGCGCAAGGAGACCACCAACGTGCGGGTGTCCCCCTATCCGTACGAGGTCCAGCACATCACCCTCGAGGACGACTCACAGGTCAACCTCTCGGCGGCGGATCTGGCCAGGGTCAGGGAGGAGAACCAACGGATCGGAGCCCTGTGGGCGCTGTCCACACCCCGACGATTCGAGCTGCCTCTGTCGGCCCCGCTGGAGTCGCTGCCAGAAGGGGGGAGGTTCGGCTCGAGGCGCTTTTTCAACAATCAACCGCGCAGTCCTCATACCGGGGCGGACTACTCCGCGGCTGCGGGCGAGCCGGTCCTCGCGGTCGCCGATGGCATGGTGGTCCTGGCCGACGACTTCTTCTTCTCGGGCGGAAGTGTTTTTCTGGACCATGGTGCAGGCTTGATCTCGATGTACTTTCACCTACGAGAGCTGGCGGTGGAGCAGGGGAGTGAAGTCAGGAGAGGAGAAGTGATCGGGAGTGTCGGGCAGACAGGACGAGCTACCGGGCCGCACCTGCACCTTGGCCTACGCTGGCGTGGGGCCCGCGTCGACCCCTCCCTCCTACTGGCTCCGCTCGACCAGATTCCGACGATCTCGGAGTAACGGAGGGGCTCGCGCCTATTCCGTTTCGGTGGAGCCCGCCGGTTCCTTCGGTTCACCCTCTTCGGGAAAGAGGACGGCCTGAAGAGAGTTCTTGGTGTTCAGGTACTTCTTCGCGGTGGCCTTGAAAGTCTCGGGGGTGACCCGAGCCAGGAGGGAGTCGTAGTCCAGTACCAGTCGGGGGTCCATCCCTCGGGTGTAGTAGGTCCTGAGGACGGAGACCCAGAAGCCGTTCTCCTTGAGACTGACCTCGCGCCGGCGACGCTGAGCTTCCCTCACCTTCTCTGCATAGGTCTCGTCGAGACCGGTCTCCTGAACGGAGAGCAGCTCCTTTCTGACCGCCGTGATCATCTCTTCCGCATTCTCCGGAGCACAGCCGAATCCGACCGCGAAGAGGTACCTCTCCTGGGGCCGGTCGACGAGAATTCCATTCACTCCGACGCCATAGGTCGCACCCATGTCCTCTCTCAGGACCTCCCGAAGGCGGATCCGCAGGCCTGCCGCCAGGGATTGGAGGTCGTGCAGATTCTCTCGACTCCATTCGGCCGGTCCCCGGAGGAGCAACTGCACCCGGCTCTTGGGCTCCAGGCCCCGGTGCATGGTGACCTCTAGCTCTCCCTCGACCGGGTGGGCTCCGACGTCCCGCCACGTCTCTTCGCGGTCGGTTGTCGGCAGACCGCCCAGGTAGCGCTCGACGAGCGGTCGGATACCGTCGAGATCGAAGCTCCCAATGATGAGAAAGACGAAGTCGCTCGTGTCAGCGAAACGGTCCCGAAACACCTCGAGGGCGGTCTCGAGGTCGATCTCCTCCAAGACCTCGGTGGAGATCGGACGTCTGCGGAAGTGTCCGCCGTAGGTCACCCTCTGGACTTCGTCGCTGAAAGCGAGCTCCGGGCGTGCCTCGCGGTTCTCGATGAAGGACTCCATCTTGGTGATGAAGGCCTGGTAGGCCTCGGGGTCGGCCCTCGGAGCCGTGATGGTGAGGTAGACGAGCTGAAACAGCGTCTCGAGGTCCTGCGGTGATGCGCTGGCTGTAACCCCCTCCTCGAGCTCTCCGATGAAGGGGCTGACGCTGACCAGCTTGCCCGCCATGGCCTTTTCGAGCTCGATCGAGTCGAAGTCACCGACGCCGCCCTCAGAGAGGATCGAATCGGAGAAGACCGCAGAGCTGTACTTGTCGTCGGGCACGAGCGAATGCCCACCTGGGCTGAATCCCGTCAGGAGCACCTCGTCGTTCTTGAAATCGGTCGGTTTCAGTACGACGCGTATGCCGTTCTCGAGTCGCCACTCGGTGACGTCGATCTCCTCGATGAACTGCTCGTCGACAACCTTGGAGACAGTTGGCTCCTCTTCGAGTAGCGGCGTGTCACGGACTCGATCGACGTAGGCGGTGATCTCGGTGTTGCTGACGTTCTCGAACGCCGTGGCCAGAGCTGCCTCGTCAGGCAATGCCTGGCCCGCCTTCTCCGGTCCACTCAGCAGCACGACTCGATTGGTCTGCTGGATCGCCTCTTCGGCCAACTTGTTGACCTCGTCCAGCGTGATGGTCGGTAGGAACTCCTGCACCATGGCGAGCTCCATCTCGATGCCGGGGATGGATTCGCCATCGAGAAAATGGCGCATGTACTCCGAGGCGTACGATCCCGACTCCCGTTTGTCTCTTTCAGCATAGGCCTGCTCGTAGGCGCGCAGAAGGTCGGCCTTCATCCTGGCCAGCTCTGTCTCTGTGAAGCCGAACCGGTCGGCTCTCTCTGCTTCCGTCAGCAGCGCCTCCAGTCCCCGAATCACCTGACCCTCGCGTACACCGGCGGCCTGAATATAGAAGTCGCTCGATCGGACGATGCCCGCCGAGGCTGACACACCGTAAAGGAAAGGTGGGTCGGCCTCCTGGGTCAGCTCGCCGAGCCGTGCGTTGACCATGCCGTGGTAGATCTGCTCGACGATCTGCCGACGGTAGTCGCCGGCTGTCCCTTGGGGCGCCTTCGGCAACTTGTAGTAGACGCCTATCGACGTCATGGTGGCTTCCGGGTCCGTGGTGATCGCGAACAGATCCCCATCGTGATCGGGTACGGGGTAGATGTCTCGCGCTCTCGGCTCAGGTGGTGCCTTCAGCTTGGAGAAATGCTGGTGGATCCGCTTCTGAACCGACTCGGTGTCGAAGTCACCGATGGCGATGACCGCCATGAGGTCAGGCCGATACCAGTCGCGGTAGTAGCTGCGGAGCGCTTCGTAGGGCGCAGACTCGAGGATCTCCTTCTTGCC
>JARFQS010000211.1 GCA_029287645.1 Thermoanaerobaculia bacterium
GGAGGCCTGAAGCTCTCGCCGCTCGCAGTTGCCGTATCCTCCGGGCCGAGCGCGGTCGAACTCCGCGCTCGGCCCGGAGTTCGTTTAGACTCGTCTCGGATTTCCATCTTTGAGCCCGACACCCATGGCCCGTAGACGCCGGCGACCCGCCTCCAACGATGCCTCGGTGAGCGCTCGACCTGCCGTTGTTGCCGCATCAGCGCTGCTCGTTGGTTCTGGCTTTGCCGCCCTAGCCTACGAGACGCTGTGGGTGAAGCAACTGGGGCGAGTCGTGGGTGTGGAGGTTCACGCCGTCACGATCGCGCTCTCGGCCTTCTTCGCCGGATTGGCCCTGGGTGGAGCTCTCCTCGGACCGCTCGCCGACCGCTCCTCTCGCCCGGTTCGCCTTTACGCGGCCCTGGAGGCCGGGGCGGCCGTCCTCGGTGTGCTCTCGACCCTGGCTCTGGCACGCGCGGCGGGTCCCTTCGTCGCCCTGCGTGAAGTCGCAGGGCCCCTCGCCTGGGCGCTACCTTTCGGCCTCGTGGGCCTGCCGTCCTTTTTGATGGGCGGCACGCTTCCCGCCCTCCTACGGGCTCTTCACCCAGACGACGCGGCGGTCGCCCCCGCCACCGGCCTTCTCTACGCAGCCAACACGGCGGGCGCCGTAGCGGGGACCCTCGCTACACCCTTTCTCCTGGTACCTGTCTTCGGTATCTCCGGCGCGGGTCTGTTTGCGGGGGCCGTCGGTCTGATAGTTGCCGCCGCCGCCTTCGCTCTCGACCGCCGCGCATTCGTTCCCCCGGCTTCGAGGGTGGAGACCGTAGCCTCCTCGAGGTCGTGTGATGCCCGCCTCGCCCTCGCCCTCTACGCCATGGCCGGCGGTGTGGCGCTCGGGTACGAAGTGGTGTGGTCGGAGCTCCTTGTCCAGTTTCTCAGCACCCGGACCTACGCGTTTGCCGTCATGCTGGGGACGTACCTGACCGGCCTCGCGCTAGGCAGCTGGCTTTTTGCGCGGCTGAGCCAGCCGCACCACGACTCGTGGCGGGTGCTCGGCCTGCTCCTGGCTGGCGCTGGGGCGAGCGCGATCCTGATCGTGTCCGCTCTCGGGGCGTGGCTCCCCGACGCCCAGACGTTTGTCGGTATGTGGGCGATGCGCCTCTCTGGCCTCGAGACGATCGAGGTCGTCGCCCGCTTCATGGTCGCATCCGTTGTGATCCTGCTCGTACCCACTACGCTGCTCGGTGCCGCCTTTCCTGCGGTGGCGCGGCTCGCGGCCGGTGCCGATCGCGTCGGTGGCGACGTTGGCCTGGTGGCCGCCCTGAATACGGCCGGAGGCATTGCGGGGACTTTCTTGACGGGCTTTGTGCTTGTGCCCCTTGTCGGCCTAGTCGGCTCTCTAGGCCTGCTCGCCGTCGGGGGGGCGTTGCTCGGGGCGGTTGCCATCCTCAAGAGCGCCCGGCCTCAGGCCGCTAGCCTCGCAGTAGTCCTGGTGCTCGTGGTGGGTTTCGTGGCGTGGACCACTCCTCGCGACCGTTTGGCTCAACTTCTGGCCGAAGAGCGTGAGGGCCGGCTCGTCTTCTACGACGAAGACCCCGGAGGCACGGTGGCCGTGCTCGAGCAGGAGGTGGCGAGCCGCGGGGGAGGGTCCTTCCGACGCCTGTACATCCAGGGCGTTTCCAACTCCGGCGATGCGTTGACGTCCCTGCGCTACATGCGGCTCCAGGCGCTCCTGCCGCTACTCGTTCACCCCGGGGAGCCACGGTCGGTCCTGGTCCTGGGACTCGGCACCGGCATCACGGCCGGGGCCCTCCTGCTCGACTCCGGCCTCGAGAAACGGGTCGTTGCCGAGCTGCTTCCCCCGGTCGTCGAGGCATCGGCCTACTTCTCGGGCAACTTCACAGCGTCCCGAGATGCGCGCCTCGATGTCCGGATCGGCGACGGCCGCCACGAGCTCCTGCGCCACAGTGAGCGCTACGATCTCATCACCCTCGAGCCCCCGCCGCCTTCGGCAGCCGGGGTGGTGAACCTCTACTCGCGAGACTTCTACGAGCTATGCCGCGAGCGCCTGGCCCCCGGCGGCCTGATGGCCCAATGGTGGCCCCTTCCGACCCAGAACGAAGAGGACTCGCGCTCCCTCGTGCGTGCCTTCCTCGACGTCTTCCCGCACGCCGGCGCCTGGTCGACTGAGTTCCACGAGGTCCTCCTGATCGGCTCCCTCGGGCCCCTCGATCTCGACGGTCCCCGTGTCGCTGAGCGGTTCGGACGACCCGAAATCGAGCAGGCCCTCGCCGAGGTGGGGATCGAGTCGCCCGAGGCGCTCCTCGGAACCTGGATCACCGGGCGTGAGGGGCTCGAGGCCTTCGCCGGGTCGGCGCCGCCGGTTACCGACGACCGGCCCCTGATCGAGCATGCGGCCTGGGTCCGCCGGGGCGAGATCCGTCGTGTCCTTCCCCGCCTGTTGGAACTGGCTACGGAGGCGCCGCTGGCCGAGTCGGACCCGCTGCGGTCCGGAGTGGTGGCGCAGAGCCAGGAGCTGAGACGGTTCTACGGGGCCGGCCTTCTGGCTCTCGAGGGCGAGAACGAGGAGGCGGTGGCCCTGCTCCGCGCCGTTCTGGCGGCCGATCCGCAGAACCCCTACTACCGCTGGATCGCCCTCGGCGAGTGATCGCCGACCGGCTCACAAGAAGTCGATGGCTGGCCCCGAAATGCTTCTCGACCGGCTCCAAGCCTCTGAGGCAAGCCAATTCGAACTGCCGTTCCGTGCCCGACAGAGACTGAACCGCATCTTGTAGAGGTCCCAGCGGTCGAAGCCCAGGATCGACCCGACGGAGATCGGGGGCGCCGTGTCGCTGCGAATCTCCGGCCGTTGTTCCTCGGCAACCATACTCAGCGGGATCCTCAGGGCTTGCCTGCAGACAACGAATCGAAGCGATAGTCTCACTCGGGACTCGAAGGAGATCGCTCTATGAGTGCACACGCAGCGATTCTCGAGCTACGGCGACGGATGGGCCAGTCGATCATCGGACAGGAGCACATCATCGAGCGCCTGATCCTCGGGCTGCTCTGCAACGGCAACCTGCTGGTCGAGGGGCTGACAGGGTTGGCCAAGACGCGGGCGGTCAAGAGCCTCGCCAAGGCTCTGGAATCAGACTTCTCCCGCATCACCGAGTTCTCCAAGGCAGTGCGGCGCGGTAAGAGATCGCTCCTCGCTGGCGATGCGAACAGAGCCGGCCCACAGGATCCCCTGCCACCACTCAATCCCGTTGCCGGGTAAGCCTGAAAATTCACGGATATCATGGGCGAGGAGTAGGTATTGGCAAATACGAGGGGAGCGTCATGGGCATCTTGAGATCTCGCAGGTTCTGGATCTCCGTGATCGTCGCGGTGGTGGGCATCGAGCTGGTCTGGTTCTTGGGCGCCAACTGGGCTTTGGGCTCGGAATGGGTTACGGCCAAGATCAACAACAAGCCCGAGAAGATTCAGGTGCAGTGGGACGAAGCCCGCACCGTGATCCCCGGCATCCTCCACCTGGAGGGCCTCTCCATTCGTGGCCAGAGCAGGAAACAACAGTGGTATGTGGAGTTGACAGGTGGGCGCGTTCATATGAGCCTTCTGGCGCTCGCCACGAAGACCTTCAAGACCTACAGCTTCGACGGCTCGGGCCTCGATTTTCGCCTCCGCAAAAGACAGCTTCCCGACGATACCCCGCTGAAATCGGCCGAGTTCGCTCCAGAGATTCCCGGTCTCTCCGTCGATGAGCCGCCTTTTCCGCCAAAGCAACCGAAGAAGAAAAAGAAGAAGCCCTGGAAGATCGTCCTCCATGATGTCCACATCGACGAATTCGAGCAGCTCTGGATTCTCGCTATCCGTCTCGCTGCCCAGGGGAGCATCGATGCCGATATGAGCATCGAGCTGAGCGGTGGTGCGCTGGAAATGAAGCGTGTTCGAATGGACCTGACCGACGCCGAGCTCGCCGTGATGGGGAACTCGGTGATGCAGGAGATGCAGCTTGGCATCGACGCTCGAATGGAGCCGTTTCTTCCCAAGGAGGTCAAAGGTCTCGACATTCTGAAGTCACTCACGGGTTCGGTGAACCTGTCCGGAAGGTCCAAGGGCGCGGCACTGATCAACAGTCTTCTCGCCAATATCGAAGCCGTCGAGGTCGGTAGCTCGGGAGGTCAGATCGACAGCTCGATCCAGATCGAGAAGGGCGTCCTGGCACCCGGTACGGAGATGACCTTCGGTGCCGATGGCGGCTGGGTCGACATGATGGATTGGCGAGCCACTGGGGAGCTCGCGGTGCGATCGGAGGTCGAGGAGGCCGGGGAGGGGGTGTCGACACAGGTCGCCGTAACCCTGAGCAACGTAGCGGTTGCCGCTCGAGAGGGCGGCGAGCCCTTGCTCGCAGGAGCCGATCTGGAGCTGCAGGCGGGCGCCGGAGGGCTCGACATCTCTGGTGGAGTCGATGGGCTTGCCTCGTCACTCGAGGCGATCTCCCTCGACCTGACCGGAGCGCATGTCGCGGACATCACCCGCTTTCCCATTCCGGCTGTCGACGACTTCACCCTCGATTCAGGAGAGGTTCTGGTGGAGACTCATGCCGTGCTCACTCGTGAGAATGGAGGGGAGGCCACGATCGACGTCCATGGAGAGGGAATCGACGCCTCCTATGGGGAGGTCGCCATCAAGGGTGATCTATCCCTGGATCTGAATGTCGCCACTGACGACGTGCGCGACCGGAGGTTCGATTTCACCGACAGTGGGTTGAAGATCGACATGGTCACGATCGAGGACGGTAAGAAGACGGACACGAACTGGTATTTCCATCTGGACATGACCGAAGGCTGGCTGCACTTGAAGGATCCCGGAGAGATTTACTGTAGCGCCGAGATCAAGATGAAAGACACCAGGCCGCTGATCGCCATCCTCGGCCAGCAGAAGGCGATCTTCAACAAGCTCAAGGGCATCCTGGACTTCAAAGACCTCGAGGCCGGAGCGGATCTCGAAGTGGCGGCGAACCGACTGGAGATCGAGAACTTCGATATCGACAGCGAGGGTCTGAAGCTCAAGGCGAACCTCCAGGTCCAGGACAAGAAGGCCCGCGGGATCCTCTACACGAAGTTTCACGGTATTCCGTTCGGCCTGGACATGCGAGGGGAGAAGAACGACATCCGCCTCCGCAAGCCCCTGCAGTGGTACGAGGATCAGACGGTGCCGTGGGCGGGGCCGCCGAGCACACCGCAGGCTCTGGCCTCTGGAGATGCCGGGAAATAGGCACCGAGGACTGTCGAGCGATCCGAGCTACCCACCGCCATCAGGGATTCCACAGAACGTGAAAGGCATTCCAACGGCCTTCCGGACTGATCCCCGAGAAGGGTAGGATTCCCCCCCTATGCAATTGTTGGCGAGAGCCTTCGTGGGTGCAGGGCTGCTGCTTCTGTGTGTGGCCGGACAGGCCGCAGCGGACCTGGTGCAGCCCGTCAACCTGCAAGCCAGGGAGCAAGAGCCCAACACCTTTCTGGTGCAATGGCAGGTTCCCAAGCTCTACCCGGTCCAGGCGATGCCAGAACCGGTGTTGCCCGAATCCTGCCGCGCCAAAGGAGAGCGGGTTCTGCAAGAGCAGCCCGCCGCTTGGTTGAACCGGCAGGTGTACCGCTGCCCGGATGGCCTCGCGGGTCAGAGAATCGGTATTCGCTATCGCCTGGTCAACGCAGGACAGACCACGGTGATGCGAGTCGACTTCCTCTCCGGGGAGCAACTGGTCCACCTTCTCGCCGAGGGAGAGATGTGGTGGGACGTACCCGAGGTCGATGCGGGATTGACCGCCAACCTCTGGCCCAACCTCCGACGCGCCGTGATGCAAGGGGTGCGTCATTTCTTCGACGCCTGGATGCATATCGCCTTCTGGTTGGCCGTCGCCCTGGTAGGAGGGGTCCGTACCTCGGTTCGTATCGCCACGGCCTTTGCCGCGGGTCAGATCGTAGCGGTGGTTCTCTCGGCATTCCTGGGCTGGTCTCTGCCTGTCATCCTGGCAGAGGGCGGCGTTGCGATTGCGGCGGTCCTCCTGGCGAGTGAATCCCTGCGGCCAAGCGGGCAAAGGCGTCAGCTGAGGGGGATCGCTCTGGTGGGTGGCCTGCTCCATGGTTTTGGGCTCGGTGCCATGCTGCCAGCGCCTCCGAGCTTCGAGGGAGTCGAGTGGCTGTACTGGGTTCTCGCCGTCGTCGGCATGGATGCCACGCTGCTGATCCTGGCCCTGGGCACCGCTTGGCTCGGGCAGCTCTTGGCCGATCGTTGGCTAGGTCGAGTCCTGAGTTATGCGGTCGGTGGAACGGCAGTAGCAGCGGCTCTGGTATTGGTTCTGAGTCCTCCGACGGTCGAGGCCGAACCGGGCCTGGATACGAATCGACTACCCGTCTCGACAGGAACGGGTGCAGGAACCGCCATGCCGGGCTCGCGCCGCGTTGCGCAACAGACCTCCCAGGCTGCGGTGCAGAGCTTTCTCTCCGTCGAGGCGTTCGAGGTCCGGCACGAAGTACTGGTCCGACTGAAGGACGTGGCCGAGGAGGTCGAGATCGCTGCGACGGGAAGGCTAGGGATCGAGGAGCAGGGCAACGTCAAGGAGCGGCTTCAGGCGGTGGCCGTACCTCTGGCAACCGTCACGATCGATGGCAACAGTGCGGTGCCGATTGTCGACCGGGTGGACTTCCTCACGGTCGGAACCCAGGGAGTGCTGCCTCGCCCCGAGCCGGTTCCCGAGGTGATCGCCGAAGCGTTCATAGGCGTCACGTTGGTCTACCTGACGCCACGCACTCCCGAGGAGGTGACCCTGCGCTGGGAGTCCTTCGAAGGTGCAATGTCCGAGATTCCGGCCACGGTCAGCGATCCCGAGTTCTCCCAGACCCAGACCCTGACTCCCGAGGCGCCGCTACTCGAGTGGCAGAACAACCTGAGTGAAGATCCGATTCCGGTTGTCAACGCTGTAGCCATCGAACCCCTGGAGATCCCGGTCCCGTTTCTGGCACTTCCCCTGTGGATCGTCTCGATGGTTCTGTTCGTATCCGCGATGAGGGGCACGCAGTCATCGACTCGATTCGCCCTTGCGAGAGTGGCACTGGCAATCGGCCTCGTGGTAGCACCCACGGTGGAGATAGCCTTCGCACTACCCTCCTCACTGGGAGCGGCCCCCTCGACGGGAGAAGCGCGCCGCATCCTGGCCGGAGTGCTGCCCAATGTCTATCGGGCTTTCGAGTTCCGAGAGGAGTCGGATGCCTACGACCGGCTGGCGGTGAGCGTCACGGGCGACACCCTTTCCGAGATCTACCTCGAGCACCGTCGATCATTGGAGATGGAGGAGCGAGGTGGTGCCCGAGCCCGCGAAGAGACCGTCGAGGTACCGGAGGTGCGGCAGGTCTCCGCGGCCGAAGAAGGGGGCTTCATTGCCGATGCCGTCTGGGTGGTCGGTGGTACCGTCACCCACTTCGGCCATCGACACTTCCGTCAGAACCGGTACGACGCCCGGGTGAAGTTGCTGCCCGTGGACAACACCTGGAAGATCCATACGATCGAGCTGTTCGACGAGGAACGAATACGGTGACCAGCATGAGCCGAGACGAGTCCACTCACCCACGATCCCTCTTGCGGCAACCGCTGCTCCAGTTTCTGGTTCTGGGCGTGATCCTGTTCGGTTTGTACTCCCTGTTCGGGCAGAAGGAGGAGGCCGAGAGCAAAGAGATCGTGATCTCGGTGCAGCAGATCGAGCTTCTGGCCTCGATGTGGGAAAAGCAGTGGCGCCGCCCCCCGACCCCGCAGGAGATGAATGGCCTACTCCAGAGCTTCATCCGGGAGGAGGTCCTGTACCGCGAGGCCCTGGCCATGGGCCTGGACCGGGACGACACGGTAGTGCGGCGGCGCTTGGCGCAGAAGATCGAGTTCCTGGCCCAGGACCTGGCGACCCAGGGCGAGCCGGGCGACGCGGAGCTGCGCACTTTCTACCAGGAGAACGCCGAAGACTTCGAGGTGCCGGCGACGGTGACCTTCAGTCACGTCTATCTGAACCTGGACACTCGGGGAGAAAACGCGTTCGAGGATGCGGAGCGGATCTTGGCCGAGCTGCGCTCAGGGGCCGACCCCACCCAGCAGGGCGATCGGTTCATGCTGCAGAGCCACTACGCCGATTTGACGCAGCAGGGAGTGGCTCGCAACTTCGGAAGCCAGTTCGCCGAGGCCGTCTTCGAGATGGCACCTGGCGACTGGGAGGGACCCGTTCAATCAGGCTACGGGATCCATCTGGTGCGAGTCGAGGG
>JARFQS010000231.1 GCA_029287645.1 Thermoanaerobaculia bacterium
CGCGGTCTGGAGCTGGCCAGCCAGGGAGGCGCCCGTGCCAAGGTCAAGGAGATCGAGATGCTCGAGGTCGAGTCGCGCCCGCTCGAGGGAAAGCAGGGTATCGCTGCCCACACCCAATGGAACGTCTCCGGCTCCGTAGGCCACTGGGGGCATGTGCACACCCGGACCAATCAGTACGAAGCCGACCTGACCATCGAGCCCATCGACGGTGCCTGGAAACTGACGGGCCTGACGATCCTGCAGGAAGAGAGGCTCTAGCAAAGATCCTTTGAAGGCTTCCTGGATGGTCCTCTGGCCCGGCCCGGAACTGCAAGGCTCTGCAGTAGGATTGAGAGGCCGAAAACAACGACCTCGATCAGCGAGGAGGGCAGATGATGCAAGAAGCGAGAAGAGTAGCTTCCGGTCTCCTCTGGATTCTGGTGGTGCTCCTGGGTTCGAGTCCGCAGGCTACGGCGCAGGCGGGTTCTCCCGATCCGGTCGAGCTGCTCCAGGAGATGTCCTCCTACCTCGAATCGCTCGAAGCCTTCGAGCTCCAAGCGAATGTGGCGTTCGATGATGTGCCACTTCCCGACACGAAGGTGCTGTATTCCGGATCGATGGAGGTTCATCTGAGGCGACCGGATCGCCTGCACGTGACCTACCAGGACGACCTGACCGCCAGGGAGCTCTGGCTGGACGGGTCGATGGTGACGGTACTGGCACCGACGGAGAATGTCTGGGCCGCGGCGGCGGCAGAGCCGTCGATCGACGCAACGCTGAGCATGTTGGCTGCCGACTATGACTTGTCGATTCCCCTCGAGGATCTCTTTGTCGCGGATCCCCTAACCCCGCTGACAGCGAATGTGAAGGCCGAGCGCTACGTTGGGCTTCACGACGTGAATGGCGTGCCGTGCCATCACCTGATCTTCGGTCAGGAGACCATCAACTGGCAGGTCTGGATCGAGGCCGGATCGAAGCCGTTGGTCAGGAAAGTGGTCATTACCTACAAGACCCTGCCGATGGCGCCGCAATTCGCGGTGGTCATCACGGGATGGAACTTGAACCCGACACTTCCGGATTCGCGCTTTCAGCCCGAGATCCCCGACGATGCCGCAAGAATCGAGATTCTCCCCGCTGAGGAGGCCCAGCCATGAACCTACCCCGAGTCTTCTGGATTGGAGTCTGCGTCGTTGTCAGTGTCCTGCTCTCGGGCGGCAGTTTGGCCGAGGCCGAGGGAGGTGGAAGTGTTGGTGTCGCCGGAGGTGGAGGTTTCGGAGGAGGAGGTTTCCACGGTGGCAGTATCGGCAATCCCGGCCCCGTGACCGGTGGGTATGGGTACTGGGGCGTCCCCAGTTTCGGTCCCGTCACCAACCCGACCCCGGAGACCTCGAATCCCCTCGGAAGTGGAGGTGGTGACACCTACCAGGTCTATGGTCCACGGGAACCCGGGGCGGCCACGGTTCCACCGCCCAAGCTCGAACCACGGGGCACAGTCGCCCCGGAGGATGCTCTCGATCAGGGTGGCCCCGGTGATCCACTTCAAGGCCATCTGCGTGACGATTGGTGGGAAGCCGGCGAATCGGCGCAAGGTGCGGCAACCGAAGGTCCTGCGGTGGGCACGACCGTTGCCAAGCTGCCCGTCGGCTACAAGAGCGGGTACGTTGGCGATCAGCAGTACGCTTACAGAGAGGGTGTCTTCTATGCGGCGGCGGACTCAGGGTATGAGGTCATCGCGCCGCCGATCGGTGCGACAGTCGCCACGATTCCCGGTAGAGCCGAGCTCGTAACCGTCGACAGCCAGCAGTACTTCGACCTCGACGGGGTGTACTACCAGGCGTTCTACAGTGGTAGCGGCCTGGTCTACAAAGTGGTCGAGGATCCACATTCCTAAGACGGCGGCAAGACGACCTGGGCCCCCCGACGTGGTTTGGGACCCTCTTTTGAGAGTGGAGGCATGAGCAAGGCAGATAGCCAAGAGATCCCGGGTGGCGGGAGGGACAAGCGTCGCCCGGGCCCAACAACCAAGATCCTCCTGAGCCTGGCCTTGGGGATCGGCGTGGGTCTCTTTTTCGGGGAGCCCGCGGGGCGCCTGGGCGTCATCGGAGACGTCTATGTCGGGCTGCTACAGATGACGGTGCTGCCGTTCATCACCCTCTCGTTGGTCGCCAACATCGGTCGCTTCTCCCTGCAAGACGGCGCGAAGCTCATGCGGGCGGCGGCACTCGTCATGCTGGGCCTGTGGGTGCTCGCGCTCATCACGATCGCTGTCGTTCCTCTGTCGTTTCCACCGTTCGAGACGGGGTCCTTTTTCAGCGCGAGCCTGATCGAACCCCAGGAGCCACCCGATTTCGTGGGTCTCTATGTGCCCTCGAACCCCTTTCACTCGCTGTCTCAGAACCTGGTCCCCGGAGTCGTGCTCTTCAGCATCCTGCTGGGCTTCGCTCTGGCCAATCTCGATCGCAAGCAACTGGTCCTCGATCAGATGGATGTCTTGATGGAAGGGCTCATGGGCGTCAACCGCTTCGTCGTCCGTCTGAGTCCTATCGGGATCTTCGCCATCTCGGCCAGCGCAGCGGGCACCATCACCCTGGCGGAGTTCGGCCGATTGCAGGGCTACATCATCAGCCACACCTTGACTGCTGTGATCCTGGCCCTGTGGGTTCTGCCCATGCTGGTGGCCGTGCTGACCGGCCTGCGTTACAGGGACATCATGAAGGCCTCGCGGGAAGCTGCCCTGACCGCATTCGTCATCGGCAGTGTGTTCGCCGTCCTACCCACCCTGATTGCGGGTCTCGGGAGGTTGTTGAGTGAGAACGAGTGGGATTCACAGGGCTCGAGCGTGGCGCCGGAGATCCTCGTACCCCTCGCCTATCCCTTCCCGACCCTCGGCAAGCTCTCGAGCCTGCTTTTCGTTCCCTTCTCCGCCTGGTTCGTGGGTAGCTCCATCGACCTGGGCGAGAAGATTGTCTTCCTGACCTCAGGTCTGTTCAGTTCCTTCGGCAGCCTGGTGGTCACCATCCCCTTTCTGCTCGACCTCCTTCACCTGCCCTCCGATATGTTCCAGCTCTTCTTGATGTCGAGTGTCTGGTCGGCGAGGGTCAGCGACCTTCTGGGCATCATGAGCCTGGTGGCGTTCAGCACCCTCACCGCCTACGCCATCCGAAGCAGGATCTCGATCGACTGGGCCCGACTCTTTGGCGGGCTGGCCATCAGC
>JARFQS010000256.1 GCA_029287645.1 Thermoanaerobaculia bacterium
GGTCAGGAAAGCCAGGCCGTAGAGCGCTAACGCTAGAACGTAGAGGGAACGGAAGCCGAAGTACATCGAGTTGTATTCGAGGAACCCCCCGAGCATCGCTCCCAGCAGATTCGAGGCCATCGCCACACCCACCGAGCGGGCTTTGGCCAGCTCACTGGAGAATGCGAGGCCGGAGAAGAAGAGAGGGAAAGTCAGCAACCCGGTCATCAGGTATCCATCGATCTGAGGAGATACCGCTCCCATGACTCTCGGAGACAGTACGAGCCCCAGGACCACTGCTCCTGCGAGAGCCGTGTAGGTGAGGGCGGTGGGAGGTGTCCCAAGGCGCATCACGAACAGATTCGCGAGAAAGGCGAGAATCAGAATCGCTCCAATCGTGAACCCTACGACCTGCCAAGTGGAACCGAAGGCCAGCGCCAGCTCGGTGATCGCCTTCGTCTCGACCAACATGAAGCCGGCGCCGAGGAAGAAGCAGGGTAGGGAAAATCCCCTTCCGTCTGCCAGGTCGATCGTTTCGGTTCCCGCCAGAGAGCGCACCAGCAGCAAGGAGATCGTCAACAGGAGAAGGACCATGGCCAGATACGTCTGCGGATAGCGCCGCACCGGCATGTAGAGGAACGGCCAGTCGTCCGTGGAAGGGTCCGCTTCCAGATCGCGCCAATCATCGATGACTAAACGTCTGAAACTGGACGGAACCTCGGTGTTGTCCCAATCGACTCCCTCGCCGCTGAGAAAGGTCATTTGAGTGTCACGGCCCGCCAGGATCAGAATGGGCTCGCCACCGAAAGCCTCTTCCATCATGAGATAGATCTTGAGCGCCAACTCGGGACGGAGCACCAGGAAGCTGACACTCAACACACCGTTCGGTGCGAGACGGTGGCGGGCCTCCTGAAAGGCCTCGACCGTGTAGACATAGCTGTCGAGACGTATTCCTGAGAGTCCCGCCAGCAGGGTATGGGAATCCAGCAGACCGTAGACAATGAGGTCGTACTGATCTCTTGTATTGCGGATATACGAGCGGGCGTCATCGACAATCCCCCGAACTCGCGGATCGCTATACGGGGCTTCCGGATGCAGAGCTCGCCCGAAGTCCAGAATCACCGGATCGATCTCCACCGCATCTACCCGAGCCGCACCGTGTCGAAGTGCGGCGGCAACATCGTTGCCCGTGCCCGCACCGACCACCAGCACCCGCCCAGGTGTGGGTTTGAAGCGGTAGGGCAGGCCATAATGGAGGCCCCTCCCCGCTCCGTCGTCTTCCCGCAGATCGAGCATCGATTGAAAGAACACGTTGTTGACTTGGACCACCGGGGGCTCTTCGCTCCCTCCGGAGAGTGTGAGGATCTGGTAGGGCGAGTAGACATCGGCCCGTTGGGGGTCGGGGGTCCAGCTGAGAACTGCCACCAGCCCGACACTCATGACCAGATTGGCGAGCAGGGCCCTGCGCTGGCGAAGGAACGGCAGAATACCTGCGGCGGACACGGCGAGCCACACGGCGGGCGGAGTCCAGAGAGCGGCAAGGGTGTGGAACACGAGGATAGCGGCCAGGCTCCCCAGGAGGTTGGCCCCATAGGCATGAAGCTTCTCCTTCCGCGCCATCAATCTCGAAGCCAGCTGGCCCAGTGGCACGAAGGTGAGGGCCGTGGCGGGGAAGATGAAGACGAGAAACCCGTAGACGACCACCACGTCCACCCACTCTCCAATCTGCGCATAGCCCATGGTGAGCTGCTCCATCACGGGGTTCTGAAGGATGGGTGCGAGGGTGAAGGAACGCAGGAGGTAGAGAAACGCGACCTGGATCGCCAGCAGGGGAAGGAACAGCGGTGTTCCGACACCGCGCCTGGTTCCGAGGGCATACCCCAACCCGAGACCAAGAAAGCAGGCCAGCAAAGTGATGTTCTTGAAGTAGGCGAAGAACTGAAAGAACGAGGCGTGCACACGAATCAGCGTCAATTCGGCGAAGATCCCCGCTCCGGCCGCCAAGGCGATCCATTTCCCCAGATGATCGATGGGCAGTGCATCGAGATGGGCGGCGTGACGCTCGAGGATCGATTCGAGCCAGGGCCACCAACGCCTTCGAAGCATCAACGCCAACCCGATTGTCACAACCGCTGCCAGGCTGAAGGAGCCCAGCATCAACGACTGCATGCCTCCATCGGAGAGCCAGGCCCTGGCCATCAGACCGAGGGCAAACAAGCTCAGGCCAACGAGCGGAATCGTCAGCCCGAAGGCCCAGGGCTCGAGCCTGGTTCGAGACTGTGGAGGTTGTGTCATGGGCAGGCTTTAGGCAGAAGTCGGAGCGGGAACAGGCGCCCCTTCTCGAGCCTGCCCTTCGAAGTCTGGGGCTCTAGGTGTGTCTTCCTGGCACCCTAGCACGCTTCCTGCAGCAGCACGTCGCGATGGCGACAGAGTCGACACTGACGATGCCGTATCAGCGCACGTCGTCGAGCAGGAGCTTGGCCACACGCTTGGTGAGGTCGCCAGAACCGACTTCCGGATTGCCGTGGTTCATGAGCAAGGCGACATAGATCCTCGAGTCGGGTAGCCGCAAACCATAGGCGTCGAAGCCGTTGATGTTGCCTCGGTGGGCGATCATGCGGTGCCCTTCGAGCTCACCGATCCCCATCCCGAAGCCATAGTGGGTCGACTCCCCATTCGCCAGAGTGTTCGGGGTCCACATCATCTCCAAGCTGGCCGCTGGCAGGAGCCGCTCGGTGTAGAGGGCGGCATCCCACTTCGCAAGGTCATCGACCGTAGACCGCAGATTGCCGGGCCCCTGGATGTGATCCATGTTCAGGAAGCCGCAGCGGATGAACTCGCCTTCGACGAAGTTGTAGCCCGAGGCACGCCTGGGAATGATGCGGTACACCGGCTCGGTCTGGGTCGTCTCCATCCCGAGGGGCTCGAAGATATTCTTCTGCAGGAACTGCTCGTAGGTCTTTCCCGTCACGGCCTCGATGATCTGTCCCAGCAGGAAGTAGCCGGAGTTGACGTACTTGAACTGTTCGCCTGGAGGGAACTCGAGCGGCTCGTCCTCGAACAAGGCGATCACCGCATCCGGAGGCAGATCGTCCCGCTTGACATCCTGCCACTGCGGATTCGCGTAGATGTCCGGGATCCCAGAAGTGTGGTTCAGAAGGTGCCGAATGGTGATCCGGTGCCCATGGGTCGGGTACTCGGGAAGGTGCTTCTCAAGGGTGTCATCGAGGGAGAGCTGTCCCGTCTCGGCCAGGATGAGGATCCCGGTAGCCGTGAACTGCTTGGACAGGGAGGCGATGCGAAGGACCATGTCGGGCTCCATCGCCACCTGCAGCTCCATGTTGGCCAGCCCGTAGGCACCTCGGAAGACAGTCTCGCCATCGCGCACCACGATGATGGTGGCTCCAGGCTCATCCGGATTGAAATGGTCGGAGAGGAGCTGGTCGATGGCCCTCGCAGCCCGGCTGTCGAAGGAGGACGGTTCCTCGGATTGCAGCGAGGCAGGGGGCGTGGCACAGACGAGGCACAGCACGACTAGCCAACGAATGGGTTGCATGTTGGGGGCTCCCTTTAGAGATGACCTTGCCGATCGGCGCGGCTGTTCGGATTCTATCTGCGAAATCAGCTTCGAGCCGTCGCGGCGCAGCCCATTCTCCGGCCGGCCAACGGGATCGGTGCTGCATGAGAACCATTCCAGGCTAGAATTTCAGCTCTGACAGAAACACGGCCGGCCCTGAAGATCTCCGGGCCGGAAGTCTGTGGGCGCAGGGAGTCAAGGGCCCCTGCGTCGCGCGGAGTGTGAGGAGCTGTGGTTTTGATTTTGATCGAGATCTCGAGAAGTCCTCGAAGGAGACTTGCGGTGGCGCACCGATGGGTCGCGGCCCTGGTGCTTTTCTGGATGGCTTTGCCCCTGCCCGTAACGAGGACATGTGGAGCAATGCGGTGTACCGAAAAATGTTCGCTCGCAGCCGACCCGGGGCCTGCGTCGCGACCTATTCAGCTGCCGGCGTTGTGCGGCACGGCTTATCGAATGCCGGCTTCGACGTCGAAAAGATACCCGGATTCGGCCGCAAGAAAGAAATGCTGCGCGCAAGCAGGCCCGGCAACTGGCAACCTGCTGCTCGCCGAAATGACGAGGTCATCATCATAGGTGCCGGGCTTGCAGGTCAGTACTGCGCCGAAGCCCTGTCACGTCGCAATCTGCCGTACAGACTCATTGAC
>JARFQS010000318.1 GCA_029287645.1 Thermoanaerobaculia bacterium
GGGTCGAGGCTCAGAGTCTCACTGTCGCCCTCCGGGTCCGTGGAGTCCAGCTCAGTAGCCAGGTACTTGAGAGTTCCACTGAAGTACCAGCCCTCTGGGCCAAGAGGAATGTCAGCCCCGGCCACTGCACCATAAGCCAGGTCGTTGGCGATCGACATACGAAGGGACTGGTCGAATTCGACCGGCACTCCACCGACGACGATCGTCTCGTTAACCCTCCACTCGAGGTCTCCGTAGAGCACGTAGGCCAAGTAGGGCCCGAGGTAGAGGTCGAAACGTCGAGTCGGGGTCAGATGGAAGTTGAGACCCAGGCTCACTGGAGTCATGGTCAGGCCATCGGAGGCTCTGACGGTCACGTCGAGAACGGCATCGTCGACCTGGATGTTGACGTCCGGTGACGATCGCAGGATGCCCAGCTCGACACCGAGCAGATCGGAAGCCCGGTATTCGCCGCTGATTCCAAGGCCCCAGGCGCTATCGGCATCGACCCTGACGAGATCGCCTGGTGCGGGCGACATCTGCCAGCTGAGGTCGGGGGAGACCCAGGCTGCGTGAGCCCGTAGGTGCCATTGGCCGTCGGCTGCCGACGTAGGCGAAGCCGTCGACAGGGCTGTGAGACAGGCCAGACCGATGAGCAGAATCGAGTGTCTTTGGAGTGGAAGCATCGTCATCTCCTTCGTGAACGGCGCGACTTCAGATCAGTCGCCGCGGCGAAGGGGGAGGTGGTACCCCAGGCGGCTGTCGCAGTCCGGTCGCGCATCATGGTCACCTCCATCCGAAGACGCGACAGGTCCCGAAGAGGTCCGCACTCGAGCGGCCCCCACCCATTTGAATCCGGGTTTCTACTCAGCCTGAAGAGGGCTTCGGTGTTGTCTCGAGCGCCTCGAGTGCCTTGCGTAGCTGGGTGGCGGTCTCGAATCGGCGATCGGGGTTCTTTTCGAGACAGTGCAGGATGATCGAGGCGAGCTCAGAGGAGAGATCGGGTGCCAGGGACAGGGGATCGGGAGGACGAGTCTCCCGGTGCTGGCGGAGCACGTCGACAGCACTCTCGGATTCGAACGGCCGCCTACCGGTCGCCATTTCGAAGAGAACCACTCCGAAGGAGTAGATGTCCGACCTTTCGTCCAGCGGCAGCGTGGAGGCCTGCTCGGGAGACACGTAATTGGGGGTGCCCAGGAAGACCCCCGCATTCGTGATCCCTTCGCCTGCCACCTCGCGCGCCAGTCCGAAATCGGTGAGATAGGGCTCCGATTCCTTGTCGAGGAGGATGTTCTGAGGCTTGATATCGCGATGTAGGACGCCTCGTGAATGTGCAGCCTCGAGGGCCGAGGCCAGCTTGTTGGCTATTTGTACGGCCCTCGACTCCTCCAGAGCGCCATTCTCGGCAAGCACCTTGCCCAGGTTAGGGCCCTCCACCCATTGCATGGTCAGGTACCGTCGGGTTTCGTCCTGACCCAGATGGTAGACCCTGAGCACGTTGGGGTGGCCCAGGTCTCGGGAGAGGATGATCTCGCGACGGAAGCGCTCGAGAACCTGGGGGTCTTCCGAGAATTCTGGCCGGAGGATCTTGATCGCAACCGGTGTCCGAAGCAGGCGGTCCGAGGCCAGAAACACTCGCCCCATTCCTCCCTCCCCGATCAACTCGACAAGTGTGTATCGGTTGTCGACAAGGGCGTGGCCATCGGTGTCCCGATCGAAGCTCTGGAGGTCGGCCTCCTCGGGCCGCTGTGAACTCGACCAAGTTTGAGTTTCCGCTATCCGATGCAGCCACTGGCGGAAGAAGGGGTTGGCGAGAGCGAAGGTACCTGGAGCCGATCGACGGAGAAAGCCGAGCTCTTCGAGCCGCAGCAGGCTTCCCTTCAGCGAGTGTGCGGAGAGTGCGTCCTCGGGCAGCGAGTCCGAACGTAGCTCGTCCGTGTCTCCGAGCGCGCGCAGGAGACTTCGCTCGGCGGCACTGAGCATCTCGTAGTCGACCGTGAAGAAGTGGGCCACCATGTCGTCGGCCGCCACTTCCTCGATGGCCAGGTCCAGATCGCCCGCTTCGAGGAACCGCTTGGCGACGAGTTGCAGCAGGTACGGATGATTCGAGCCGACGCGACAGATCCGCTCCACGTCCTGCTCGCCGAGGTCGGGTCGAAGGTCCTCGGGCAGTTGGGCCTGGGCGACCAGGGATCGTCCTTCTGTGTCCTCCAGCGAGGACAGATAGAGGGGAGGAGAGAAGCCCATCAGAAAAGGAGAGGTGTCCACTCTTTGCTCGGCCAGGGCCCAGAGTCGAATGGTCGAGGTCAGTACGACCCTCATCTCGTCACTCGCCTGCAAAGCACGTCGCAGCTTGCTCAGTAGCGAGGCGTCCTTTGCATGCAGCTCGATCAGCTCTTCAGCCTCGTCGCACAGCAGGAGCAATTTTCGTCCCGTTGTGCGGATCTGGCGCCGTAGGCGCGTCAGACTGGCAAAAAGATTCTCCGGATCGAGATCGGAGACCTCGATCCCCAGCTCGGCCCAGCGCTCTTCGGAGTCCAGAAGAGCGTCGTGAAAGCCGAGGTGCAGCTCCCTGGGGTCATCGGCGCCCTGCAGGTCCCAGAACAGCGGGATGTATCCCAGGTCGGTCCTGCGGGTGGCGATCCACTCCAGCTGTCTCAGTAGCGAGGTCTTCCCGATGCGACGAGTTCCCAGCAACCAAAGGCTCTCCCGGGGTCCTTCGAGGATCTCCCGAAGGTGTGCCTGGCGACCGTAGAACCGCTCATCGCGGACCCACTGTCCAACCACGTAGGGGATGATCGACGGGTCGCTCATGAGCATCGGGTCGCGCGGGATCGGCTGACTCCAGCAGTATGGCACAGCGTATGCAAGTAAGTGGATTCATGATTGGAATCTGACCAACGGATCTGCGCTGCGGCGAGACGAAGCCACTGTCGCGTATCAGAACGGGGACGATCCATGAACGGTGGAGATCAGAGGTTGGGAGGTCGGGTGGCCCTTCGTTCACTGGAGAGTTCCGGGGGGCGTCACTCCTACCATCCGGGTGATTTTGGAGCAGGAGACATGGGATCGGGTCGAGAGAGAGCGACTTCGCAGCACCGGAGCACGGAGTGGAGCGTTTCCCTGGAACTGACGGTGAAGCGGGATGGGACCACCGCCCTCATCCGTACCCATGGTTACATCAACCGTGAGGGGGGTATTCAGATCAGCAAGTTGGCCCAGCGACTGGCAGTGAAAGGCGCCCACCGGATCGAGTTGGATCTGAGTGGAAGTCCGCTGCTCAATGTGCCGGCCCTCGAGACCCTGCTGAAGGCCAAGCGGATTCTTGCCGACAGGGGAGTTCCCTTCACCATGGTGGGTGCTGTCCCGGCGGTGGCCAAGGTCCTACAGCTCATGAAGGTCGCCGAGGACGCAAGAAAAGAGGCCAGGCAGTAGAACTGCCTGGCCCATGTTCGTCCAGCTCTCGCCGAATTTCAGACCTACGAGTCTGTCAGCTCGGATCCCTCTACGGTCCTCCGATCGTGCTGCTCCAACTCGTAGTATCTCCGGACTCGAATCCGTCTGTGAAGATGGCTTCCGCCGGGGTGCAGCTGTCGAAAGTGAAGGAGCCGATGTAGGTGCTCCAGTCGCAGACGGCATGGGCTCCCGGCTTCGAGTACTGACCCAGGTACCAGAAGGTCGCTCCGTCCGGGTCGATCGTCATTCCGGTGTAGTCACCCCACCTGTGGGGTGAGCCGTCGAAGCACGTGAATGTCCCCTCTCCCGCCTTGAGGAGGGTCTCGGCCTGGAGGGTCCCTGTCGGATCGGTACTCTCGCGTCCTGCGACATAGGTCGACGGAAAGGTCGAGCTGCTTCCTTTCGAATAGCCGACAGCCATGTCTCCACAGGAGTTCGACACGGCGTTGGCAAACGTCCGGTACTCACCGTTCGAGGCGAGCACACCCGCATCCACGACGGTATTCGTCGCCGGATTGATCTGGGCCCAACGGACACAATCGACCGTGCCGCTCCCGGGGTTGCAGGAAATCGTCTGGTTCGTCATGGTGATGATGCCGTTGTTCAGCTCACTGGATTGACCTCGCCAGTCATTGGCTTGGATATTGTTGCCGCCCTGTTGTGGCCAGCTGACCGGGAATCCGGCGTTGACACCGGATGCCGCGCACAGATTCAGGTTGGCGCCCCGGGTCGGGCTGGAGCCGTTGAGGGGATCGTCCCAGGTCCAGACGTTGTGGGTGCAGCCGTCGAAGGTCTCGGTCATGAACCAGTGAGAGGGCGTCGCTTCGGGAGCGGCGTTCGTGATGTCGTCACCGTGATAGTTCGCCGGCATCGGGGTGCCGTCGCTGCCCGTGCCCTTCGTCACGAAGGACATGGCGCCTCCGTTGTACATAGCCGTCTTGTCCATCGCCCAGACCCTGCCTTCGCAGAAGCCGCCGGCGAACTGGTTTGCTCCCATGACGATCAGGTCGGGACCGACTCCGATGTGTGGGTAGTCATGGAAGGTTCCACATCCCTGTAGCGTCGGAATGCTGTACAGGTTCCAGTTGTCGACGTCGCCAGGGTTGGCGCTGACCGCGACGCAGTAGTGGCTGCCGTCGGCATCGATTCCGAGGATGTACCGGTCCTCGGCCTCGTCATAGGCGACGTTGGGGTCGAAAACTCCGGTGCAGTCCGGATTGGCCGACATGAAGGACGCGAAGGTGGTCATGCCCTGAACGGGGGTGCCGTCCTTCTCGAAGATCTTGAAAGCGACGTTGACCACCGGAATGACGTAGTCCTTGCCGACCCCCAACTCTGGATCGGGCGGAGTGCTGACGCCCCCGCCTGAATTGGAGTCCTCGGCGTCCATGGCCTCGAAGCTCACGCCGAGCGTCGGTGCCAGGGTCGCCGGTGCCGAGGTCGCGATCTGGATGTCACTGTCTGGTGCCATGCGCATGGCCTTCTGGCGCAGGAGCTCGGCCTCGGCTTCGGAGATCGGCATGTCAGCCGGCGGGGCTACCACATTCAGGTTCGGGACGAAGCCGGTCTGGACCTCGCTCAGTCTGACCCGGTAAGGACCGTTGGCTTGAAAGATCCCTTCGTCGCTGGAGGGGCCGCCGCTCGGGCCTGATCCGTTGATTCCTGCCGGTGATGCGGGCGATGGCTTGAGGGCCACACCTGCATCAGAGCGATCATGAATCGATCTCGACGATGCGAGAGCCAGACTCAGGAAGAGCGCCAAAAGGGCTGTGCAGAGAGCTAGATTCTTGATCATGAGTACCTCCTCTTCGATCTTCTTGTCTGCCAGGTGGCGGAGCGGTACCCGTGATCCACTCGCCGAGGGGCCTCCCATGTCGCTGAGGCGATCAGAGAAACCGCCGGCAGGCCTGGGGAGTCAAGTTGGCACATCCTACAGAATTGAATGGATTTCCGGCAACTGAGCGGGTCACAAGGGTGTTACAGGTCTTCGGGATTGGGCTCCGGGCTTGTTGCACTGCTATATTCGCGGGCCGATGATCGAAAGCAGAATGTGGGTTGGAAACCGTTTCGCTGGGAACAGACTTCGAGCCTTGGTTGTCCTCGGTCCGATAGCGCTGCTCGGAGTGACTTCTTGCGGTGGACCCTCGGGTCACCCGAGCGAGTCCACTGCACCCGAGAGAGGAGCCCACGAGTCACGGGACTCCGGAGGAGAGGCTGTGGCTTCCAGCGGTAGCGCTCGATTCGAGTCCGCGCTGGAGGAAGCCGCTGGCGATCCGGGGAAGCGCAACGGACTCCATCTACTGGCCGACTGCAGAGGTGAGCCGAACTGGCGCTCGGTGGAGGTCTTCGAGAATGGGGTGGCCGTTTGGGGTGGCGAGCTACAGTTCCAGTTGACCGAATCAGAGATCACACGGCTGCTGCGGCAACTCCTGGCTGCAGATTTCGCTTTGCTGCCCGACCGCTACGGTGGCATTGCAGAGCCGGACAGGATGCAGGCGAACAGCGCCCGCTCCGTAGTCTGCTCGCTGAGTGTCGCGGTGGCAGGTGCCGAGAAAGCAGTGCTCCAGATCAATCGAGGTGAACAGTCCGAATCGTTCGCCCGCCTGGTGAACGATCTCCTGGATTCCTGCGAGGAGCCGGCTGCCGATGGCGTTGGAGCAGAGAGCCTCTTGGAAGGTCTGGACAAGGTTGCGTCGGGCGAGCTCGACCCTGCCGTCTTCGAGCTGCACTTTCAGCGACTTTCCGAGGGGGCGGCGTCCGAAGAGCAAGGGCTCATCCTCGGGGTCAGAGGCTCGACGGCTGCAACGAGGCTTCGCGACCCGGCAGGTGGGTATTCGGAGCCGAGTCAGCTCGAGCTGACGCCGGCCGAGGTGTCCGAGCTGGCGTGGCAGCTGGCTGACAACGACCCGAGCCGTTTCCCCAAGAACATCTGGGCCGCGAGCTACAGGGAGTTGAGCATTCGAGTGCTGAACCACGAATTGTCGATGGTGGCAAGGCCCTACAAAGGAGTCGACGAGGAGACCCACGGCGAGCTCCAGCAAGACTTCGACGCCACCATCGAGCTCCTCGAATCCCTGCACGAGCGTGTCCTGGAAGCCGGCAGCTCACAGGCCACTGACGCGTGAGCGAAATCGCCTTGAAGACCTGAGCCCTGCGTGACAACCAGCGATGGTGCGGGGTCCGACGTGGGGCCCCCAGGGGGCTATCCTCCCTTCCGCTGCAAGAACCCCCTGGAGGTCCCCACGCCGAACCCTTGGAGCCGCTGTAGGTCCCCTGCTGAGCTGTTACCCCTACGCCCCTATGCCCTAGTGCTCCATTGCCCCATTGCCCCAC
>JARFQS010000385.1 GCA_029287645.1 Thermoanaerobaculia bacterium
CACAGGCGGGCGCAGCTACCGAGCTATTGGTAAACGCTGCCCTGCTCTTTCTAGGGTTAGCGATCCTACAACAGATCGTTTCTGTGCTGGCCAGTTACTTTAGCGAAATCGTAGCCTGGACCGCAACAAACGCCCTACGGATCGACCTGACTCGTCACTGCCTGAACCTTGATCTTTCCTTCCACAATGCACACACGCCTGGCGAGATGATTGAGCGTGTTGATGGTGATATTGGATAAGAGAGTCGTGATCTCGCCTATCGGCTGAAGCTGATCGCCCGCGACCGAGGTGTCGCTGCGGCCGCGCCCACCGGCGGCACGCTACAGGGCTTGGCTCTTCTCGAGGAGGTCTGGCAGAGGCTGCTCAGCCGCTACCTGCAAAGCCGAGATTCGAGGTTCCTGCACAGGCTCCTCGAGGTCCTGACTCAGGAGATGGGCGACGAGAGGCTGCAAGAGATGCTCGACGAGTTTGCGGCCGACTTCCTGACCATCACTTCCGAAGCTCCGCTGGACTCGGAAGTCGCGATCGCCCCGAGCCGATCTTCGGAGGATCGCCAGGAGGTTGTGATGGAGCTCCTGGTCTTCTGGTTGATCCATTCGAATCCTGCCGTCGGTCCGCAGATCAGCCTGCTTCATGACTCCGACTTCGTTCTCAATCCGCTGTTCGAGCGGTTTGGAGAGGGCGTAGCGGAGCTTCTCTCCAGCCTGCCAGGACTCGACGGGCAGGACGAGAGCCTACTCGACATGCTCTTGGCTCCGTACAGAGCCGCTCCGGGCTCTCTCAGCCAACAGCTCCGGCTCCTCCTCGAGCGTTGGGGAAGCCTGTTGAGTGGACTCGGGGAGCAGCTCCAGCTGGGGATCGACGTGATCGCCGAGGAAGAGGCACCGAGGTATGAATCGGGAGCCGGTCCGGTGCAGGCGCCGACCCTCCCACTGGAGGACAGCGGTCGGGCGAGCTTCAGCCAGGACAGGGACTGGATGCCCGAGCTGGTCCTGGTGGCAAAGAATGTCTTTGTCTGGCTCGATCAGATCTCCAAAGCCCATGGCCGACCGATTCACCGGCTCGACGAGATCCCGGACCAGGCCCTGGCGAATCTGGCTCGCTGGGGCTTCACCGGTCTCTGGCTGATCGGAATCTGGGAGCGCAGTCCCGCCTCCGAGCGAATCAAGCGTCAGGCAGGCAATCCCGAGGCGATGGCGTCGGCCTACTCCCTGCGGCGTTACCAGGTGGCGGAGAGTCTGGGTGGCGACACCGCACTGGACATGCTCGAGCACAGGGCAGCCAGACACGGAATCCGATTGGCTTCCGACATGGTGCCCAACCATACGGGGATCGACTCTGACTGGCTGTTGGACCATCCCGACTGGTTTCTCAGCGAGGCGAATTGTCCCTTTCCCAGCTACAGCTTCGAAGGACCCGACCTGTCGCCCTCGCCCGGGGTCGGGATCTTTCTTGAAGACCACTACTGGGACCGTAGCGATGCGGCCGTAGTCTTCAAGCGTCTGGATCGCGCCACCGGCGAGGCTCAGTTCATCTACCACGGGAATGACGGGACGTCGATGCCGTGGAACGACACGGCTCAGCTGGACTATCTGAACTCCGAGCTGCGTGAGGCCGTGATCGAGACCATCGTCAGCGTGGCTCGCCAATTCCCGGTGATTCGATTCGACGCGGCCATGACCCTGGCGAAGAAGCACTACCAGCGCCTGTGGTTTCCAGAGCCGGGCGACTCGGGTGCGATTCCCTCGCGGGCGGAGCGAGGTCTGTCGAAGGCCGAGTTCGACCGTCACATGCCGAACGAGTTCTGGCGAGAGGTGGTCGACCGGGTCAGCGTCGAGGCTCCCGACACCCTCCTGATGGCAGAGGCATTCTGGCTGATGGAAGGCTACTTCGTTCGATCCCTGGGGATGCACCGGGTCTACAACAGCGCCTTCATGAACATGCTCCGGGATCGGAAGAACGCCGAGTACAGAGCACTCATCAAAGAGACTCTGGAGTACGACCCGCGGATCCTGGGCCGCTATGTGAACTTCATGAGCAATCCGGACGAAGCGACGGCACTCGAGCAATTCGGACGCGATGACTTCTACTTCGGTGTCTGCACGTTGATGGCGACCCTTCCCGGGCTACCGATGTTCGGTCATGGTCAGGTGGAAGGCCTGGGCGAGAAGTACGGCATGGAGTACGCGCAAGCCTACCGGGACGAACAGGCCGATGAGGGGATGATGGGGCGTCACCAATGGCAGATCGCCCCCCTGCTGCATCGTCGAGAGCTCTTTGCTGGAGTCGAGAAGTTCCTCCTCTTCGACGGTTTCGACAATCAGGGAAGGGTCAACGAGGATGTCTTCGCCTACTCCAACGGCACGGATGCGGAGCGGGTTCTCGTGCTGTTCAACAATAGCGAGGCGGGAACCAGGGTCCGCTTGCACGAGTCGGCTCTGTTTCGGGACCTCTCCTCGGGAAAGAGCGACGGAGCCACGAGATCCACCACACTGAGCCAGGGTCTGGGGATGGGCAGCGACCGGCGCCTGATGGTTCGTTTCAATGACCGGATCTCAGGCGAGGAGTTCCTGGTGCGATCCGAGGACCTGGACTCCTGGGGCCTCGGTGTCGACCTCGGCCCCTACCAGTGTCGGGTATTCGAGAAGTTCTCCGAGCTCTGGGACCTGGACGGGCGTTGGGCACCTCTGGCATCTCGTCTGGCCGGCCGTGGAGTCGAAGACTTGAGCAAAGCTCTACGGGAGCTGGAGCTGGAGCCCCTGCGTATGGCTTTCGAGGAGGCCTTGCCCACTCCAGTCATGGAGCGTCTCCTGGCTCTACCCGAGGCGGGAGCGGGTCCTCAGAGCGCGGACTGCGAAGAACGGGTGCGAGCGGGGCTGAGCGGGCTCCTGGATTGGATCGCACGCAAGTGGAGTCAGTCCTCCGGTCACGAGTCCGAGGAAGCGGACGGCGAGGACTGGCTGAGGGCGGCTTTTTCTCTCTTGGAAGACCTCGACCCGACGGAGAGTGGGGAAGAAGCTGGAGAAGAAGAGGCACCTGAATCGAACGAGATGCGCGCTCTTCGGGAAGCGCCGGAGCTTCTCGTCGGTCTCTCGGCCTGGATCCTCATCCATGCGGCAACGGAGGTTCTTCGCCGCTCCCTGGCCGAGCCGGAGTTGATCGAGGAGTGGCAGCCCGCCTGGGCCGTCGAGGAGCAGTTGATGTCACTGGGGCTCCCCTTCGTCCGGGGCCGGGGTCTGGCGCAGACGCTGAGCTTCGCCGTACGGCGAAGTTGGCAGACGCCGGAGCCTCCGGAGACGGCCTTGGAGCTGCTGCGCTCCTGGCTGGCCGATGACGAGATTCGAGGCATTCTCGATGTCCATCGCTACGAGACCGAGGAGTACCTGAGGAAGGAAGCCCTCGAGATTCTTCTGTCCTGGCACTTTCTACGGGCAGTGCTAGTGGAGAAGGTAGGCCTCGCTCCCGAGGATGGCAAAGGGGAGGGTCGCATCGAAGCCTGGTCGAAACTGGTCGACGATGTGGCCGAGATGGCCGCCGCCTCCGAATACAGGGTCAGGGACCTCCAAGACCGCCTCGAGAGATCCCGCCACATCTGAGCACGCTACCCGAGGCCTCTCACAACCCTGCGCCCGTCAGGAATCTGGTTCGAAGACCAGGAGCATCACCGAATGCGGAGCGAGCCGCAGAGAGTGGCCTCGGATCGGGCGGCCAGGTGAGCCCTCGGTACTACAGACCTGCCTCCATCGACCCAGGGAGTCCGTATCTGGCAACTCGAACAGATGGGAATGCGGGTCGTTGTTGAATACGGCTAGCGTGGATCTGGAGGAGGCCGCCCACAGCAGTCCGATCGGCTGGAGGCCAAACCGGTTCCAATCGGCCCTGGTCATTTCCGAACCGTTCATGGAGATCCACTTGAGCTCTCGGTCTGTCTCCTGAGTCGCGGAGAGCGCAAGGCCGAGGTCCCGCCTGGCGGCAAAGACCTGACGAGTGAATTCCAGGGTCTCCAGCCGGTCGGAATCCAGATCCCAGTCGATCCACGTGACGGGGCTATCGTGGCAGTAGGCGTTGTTGTTACCCAGCTGAGTACGCCCCAGCTCGTCCCCGTGGCTCAGCATCGGAACGCCCTGGGACAGCGCGAGTGTGGCCAGGAAGCAATGTTGGACCCGCTGGCGATGCTGGCGGATCGAGTCCGAGCTCGTCGGGCCCTCGATGCCCCAGTTGCGACTCAGATTGTGGTCATGCCCATCGCGATTCTCCTCGCCGTTGGCCCAATTGTGCTTCTCCTCGTAGCTGACCAGATCCTGAAGGGTGTAGCCGTCATGGCTCGTCACGAAGTTGATGCTGGCTGAGACAGGCCTCGTCGCGGGGTCGAAGACATCTGGGCTACCCAGTACGGAATCCGCGAACGCTCTCGTCGTGGCGGAATCGGAACGCCAGAAGGACCGGGCTCGATCACGGTATCTGTCGTTCCATTCAGACCAGATCGATGGGAACTGCCCCAGTCGATAGCCTTCGGGACCGAGGTCCCAGGGCTCGGCGATCAGCTTGACCTCGGAGAGAATCGGGTCGGTCGCTATGGCCTCGAAGAAGGGCGCCGATGGCTCGAAGCTCTCTTGGCTACGGCCGAGGCTCGTAGCGAGATCGAACCTGAAGCCGTCGACATGCATCTCCTTGACCCAGTAGCGGAGGCAATCGATCAGGTACCGGACTACGATCGGCCGACCGCAGTGAAGGGTGTTCCCACAGCCCGTGAAGTCCTGGTAGTAGCGCGGCTGATCGGTCCGGAGCCGATAGTAGAGTTGATTGTCGAGACCGCGGAAGGTGAGGGTCGGACCGAGGTGGTTGCCCTCTGCCGTGTGGTTGAAAACTACGTCCAGTAACACCTCGATCCCCACGGCGTGTAGACCGCGAACCATCTCCTTGAATTCCCGAACCTGGGTTCCGTTGTCGCCAGTCGCGTACCCGGAGTGGGGGGCAAAGAGCCCCAGAGGGTTGTATCCGAAGTAGTTCTCGAGACCCAGGTGCGAGAGATGCTCCTCAGTGACGCTCTGTTGCACCGGGAGCAGCTCCACGGCGGTGATTCCCAGGCTCTTGAAGTGCTCGAGTATCGGATCCTGGATCAGGCCAAGGTAGGTGCCACGTAGCGGCTCGGGAACCGCCGGGTGTATTCGAGTCATACCTTTGACGTGGCATTCGTAGATGACGCTGTCTTCCCAGGGTGTCGAGGGCCGCTGGTCTCCCCTCCAGTCGAATCTGGGATCGACGACCACGGAGCGGGGAAGGTGGAGCGCACTGTCTTCGAGATTGGGTCGGTCGTCGCTTTCGAATCGCTGAGAGCCGAAGAGGGCCGGGTGCCAACGGATCTCTCCGGACATCGCGCGAGCCGCCGGGTCCAGCAGCAGCTTCGAGGTGTTGAAGCGGTGCCCGGCGGCGGGATCCCATGGGCCGTCGACCCGGTATCCGTAGAGCTGGCCGGGCCCGATGTCACGACTCGAACAGATCCAGAGGTCGGGCGAGACGCGCTCCAGCGCCAATCGCCGCGACTCCCTGCCTGGTTCAGTGGGATCGAAGAGGCAGAGCTCGACTCCCGTCGCGTTGGCGGACCTCAGGCTGAACC
>JARFQS010000396.1 GCA_029287645.1 Thermoanaerobaculia bacterium
ACCAGCAGTCATCTCATCGCGACCATGGTCCGGGGTAGCGCACCACAGGTGGACGATCCGGTCCGGGAAGCAGCCTTCGGTGTCCAGCTCTTGAAACAGGCGAGCAAAGTCGTCTCGAGAGCTCGGTTCTACCGAGCGCCCTTGAGCACTCACGCCTTGCTTCGAGCCGGCTGCTACTCCCGTCACCAGATGACCCGCGGCGCGCGCGCTTTCCACGAGGGACTGCGCAAAGGCGCTCTCATCTGCAAGAACCAACCATGACTCGGCCTGGAACTTCGCACCATCTTCGGGGGTCGGCCGCATCGAAGGCTGCCAGGCCGGCAGGTAAGACCAGTCTGCCAGGGCAGCACGGGACGGGACCGAACGACTGGGATCGGTCACCGGGTCGATGTAGTAGCGCTCTCTCTCGAAGGGGTAGGTCGGTAAGCGCACCCTGAGCCGCTGCTCTCCGTCGTGCACGGCCGACCAGTCGACCCTTGCGCCGCTTTCCCACAGATGCCCAAGCCCTTCGAGCAGGACGGCCGCATCGTCCCGAGCGCTGCCGGCGTCGCCGAGCGAGGTGACTGCGAGGTGCCGCACATCATTCCCAGGCTGCATTCGGGCCAAGGTTGTCAGAACATGCCCGGGGCCGACTTCCAGAAGCGCGTGCTTGTCATCCGCGAGCAGACAAGCCAGTCCCCGGTCGAACTGGACCGCCTCACGGATGTGTCGACCCCAGTAGTGCGGATCACGGGCCTCCTCGGCGGTAATCCAGTCGCCGGTCACGTTTGACACGAACGGGACCTCGGGGTGACCGAGCGACAGTGCGGCGACCGCCTCCACGAATGGCGCCACTGCTTCCTCCATGTGACCGGAGTGGAAAGCATGCGATGTCCGCAGACGCCTGCACGACACGTCTTCAGCGGCGCGCTCCGCTTCCCAGCGCTCGACCCGGTCCGCGTCTCCGGAGACCACGCACAGCTCGGGGCCATTCACCGCCGAGAGCCACAGACCGTCGGTCTGCTCCAGTCGCTCTGCTACGGCGCTCGCGGACAAGGGGACCGCTGTCATCACCCCTGGCCGCATGCCCTCCATCAGGCGCCCTCGCAAGGCGGTTAGCCGGAGCGCGTCCTCCAGTTCGAAAACGCCGCTCACGCACGCGGCTACCAGCTCGCCGACGCTGTGTCCCAGGCACGCCGCAGGCTCCACCCCCCAGTGCCGCCACTGAGCGGCCAGCGCGTACTCGACCACGAATAGTGCCGGCTGCGCATATGCCGTGCGCGTCAATCGCTCGGAGGCTTCAGCGGTCACCCCATCTGTGGAGTAGATAACCTCGCGCAGGTCGCAGGTCAGCTCAGGCGCCAGGATCTCACAACAGCGGTCCACGGTTTCCCGGTAGACGCTCTCGCACTCGTAAAGAGCGCGCCCCATGTCCACGTACTGGGCGCCCTGCCCAGGGAACAGGAATGCGACTTCGGTCTCGTGGTCCATTGCGGACGCCGTGATCGCATCCATTCCGGCCATTGCATCGAGGCCCGCGATTGCATCCGTCACGCTCGACGCGACCAGTGTTCGGCGAACGGGCATCTCGGCCCGGCCGGTCTGAAGTGTGTACGCGACATCGGCCAACGGCAGGTCCGGACGGTGCCGCAGGTGGTCTGCCAACCGCTGCGCCACACGCGTCAGTGCTGTCGGCGTGCGCGCCGACAGTGGGAGCAGCTGCAGCTGTCGCGCCGCCGGCGTCGACTCGGGTCTCGTCGGCGCCTCCTCGACCACCACATGGGCATTGGTGCCGCCCAGGCCGAACGAGCTCACGCCGGCGCGGCGCGGAACTCCCGCAGGCGGTTCCCACGGCCGCAGACGGGTGTTCACGAAGAAAGCACTATGCTCAAAATCGATCTCCGGATTCGGAGACTCGTAGTGGAGTGAGGGAGGAATCTCGTGATGCTGGAGCGCGAGCACGGTCTTGATGAGGCCTGCCACTCCGGCGGTGGAGTTCAGGTGTCCGACGTTGGTCTTGAGGGAACCAAGAGCACAGAAGTGTCTTTGCGCCGTGCGCTCACCAAACACGCGCTGAAGTGCAGCCACCTCGATGGGGTCTCCCAGCGGCGTGCCGGTGCCGTGCGCCTCCACGTAGGTGATGGTTTCCGCGTCGATGCCGCCCGCAGCTTGTGCCATTGCGATGACCTCGGCCTGCCCTTCGACGCTGGGTGCAGTGAATCCGACCTTGCGGCTCCCGTCGTTGTTGGTGGCGCTGCCGCGAATCACCGCGGCAATCTGGTCACCGTCACGTACGGCGTCCTGCAACCGCTTCAGCACGACCACGCCTACGCCCGCCCCTGGGATGGTTCCGCGCGCCTGCGCGTCGAAGGCCCGGCAATGGCCATCGGGCGACCGGATTCCGCCTGGCTGGTAAACGTAGCCCGGATCAGCGTTTTGCGGGAGCGATACGCCTCCGGCAAGCGCAATGTCACAGCTGCCCGCCTGCAGTGCCTCACAGGCCTCGTGCACAGCCACCAGAGAGGTCGAGCAAGCGGTCTGCACGCTGACGCTGGGGCCTTTCAGATCGAGCTTGTACGACACCCGCGTAGCGAGGAAATCCTTGTCGCTCGCGAGCAGTAACTGGTGTGCACTGGATTCCGCAAGGAGTTGTGGATGAGACCGAAGATTGATCAGGTAGCCGTTCTGATCGACGCCCGCCCATACACCGATTGCCTCCGGGCAGCGATGTGGATCGTAGCCGGCCGTCTCCAGGGCTTCCCATGCACACTCCAGGAATATCCGTTGCTGGGGATCGATGAGCGCCGCCTCTCGAGGCGCATACCCGAAGAATTGCGAGTCGAAACGGTCCGCGTCATCCAGAACTACCCTGGCGGGCACGTAATCAGGGTTCCGGATCAACTCGTCCGGAACGCCGGCCTCCCGCAGGGTCTCCAGGCTCGAAAACGTTATTGACTCAATGCCCGCACGCAGGTTCTCCCAAAGCTGGTCCGGGCTGGACGCTCCGGGAAAGCGACCGCTCACGGCCAGCACTGCGATGGCGCAGTCGTCGCGGGCCGGGCGTCGGGCTCTGCGCTCCGCCGCCCAGTCGAGGAGCGACTCTGAGTCGGCTTCGCCGCCCAGGTGAGCTGCAAGCGATTCGATGGTGGTGTGCTCGAACAACTCAACCACGGGCAGATCGCGGTCAAGCTCATCCTTCAACCGCTGGTGCACTTCCAGCAGGCGAATGGAATGTCCGCCAAGCTCGAAGAACCGGTCGCGGATCCCAACTTCCGGCAGCTGGAGCACGTCACACCAGATCTGGGCGATCTTACGCTCCAGCGCGTTGCGCGGCGCTACCGCGTGCATGGTTGGCTGTCCAGGCTCCGGCAAGGCCCGCCGATCGATCTTGCCGTTCGGGGTAAGCGGGAAGCGTTCGAGGAACTCGTACACCTCCGGAACCATGTGCTTGGGCAGCGACTCTGCGAGGTGGACCTTGAGCGCCTCCGGCACCGGCCGGGTGCCTCCTGCGACGACGTAGGCAACCAGCTGTGGTTGCCCGCCGGCCAGCTGCTTGACGACAACCAGGCTCTGGTCGATATCCGGGTGCTGGTCCAGGCGCGTCTCGATCTCGCCCAGCTCGATGCGGTGTCCGCGAAGCTTCACCTGGTGATCGGCCCGACCCAGGTACTCCAGATTCCCGTCCGCCTGGTATCGCACCAGGTCACCGGTACGGTAGAGGCGGTCTCCCATATGGAACATGTTTGGTATGAATCGCTCCTCGGTCAGTTCCGGGCGATTCAAGTATCCTCGCGACACGCCGGCGCCGCCGAGGTAGAGCTCTCCGGGCACGCCAATGGGCACTGGCCGCCTCCAGGCGTCCAGCACATAAGCCTTGGTGTTGGCAATGGGGCGCCCGATGGTCACCGACCCGGCGCGTGCCCGAAGCGTGTAGGTGGAGTAGGTCGTTGTCTCTGACGGACCGTAGAGGTCGTAAACGCGCTCCACTGACGCCTCATCATAGAGGCGGTTCACCAGGCTCGCCGGGAGTGGCTCCCCAGCCAGGTTCACCGTCACCACGGAGCTCGGCAGCGGCCCCTGATTCAGTACCTCAGTCATAACCGAAGGCACCGAGTTGACGAGCGTTACCGACTCCCTGGAGGGCAAGGATCGGAACTCGACGGCATTGTCCGCCAGAATCACCGTGCCACCCTTACTGAGCGGAAGGAAGATCTCGAACACCGAGAGGTCGAACGAAATCGACGTCGAAGCAAGCATCCCGGCACACTCGCTCTGACTGAATACACTTTGCGCCCATGCGATTAGTGCGACAGCGTTTCGGTGCTCTATCGCTACACCCTTCGGGCGTCCCGTCGACCCGGACGTGTAGATGATGTATGCCAGACCGGCACCGCCGGCAGGGGCGGGGATTGCACCGGTGTCCGTTCGCTCGGACCGATAGTCGAAAGTGTCGAGCGTGACAAGCCGACCGCCATAACCTTGGAACCGATCCGCGAGGCTGAACGAAGTGAGAACGACTGGCGCAGCAGTGTCTTCCAGCATGAATTCGAGACGCGACGCGGGATAGGCCGGATCCAGCGGCACATAGGCGGCGCCAGCCTTTAGAATGCCGAGCATCCCGACCAGCATCTCTGGCGTCCGCTGGGTACACAGTCCCACCATCACCTCCGGGCCCGCCCCCAATGCGGCCAGCTCAAGGGCGACAGCATTCGCCCGGTCATCCAGCTGTCCGTATGTGAGTTCAGTTCCCCGGTAGTCGATCGCCACCGCGTTCGGGGTGCGACGCGCCTGCGCGGTCACCAGCTCATGCAGCGTTGCAGGGGTCTCAAACGCCCGCTCGGTCCGGTTCCAGACCTCGACGACCTGCGACCGTTCCTGGTCGCCGAGCAGGGACACCTCTCGAAGGGGTCGGTCGGGGGATTGGACCAGAGCCCGGAGCACATTGCCGTAGTGGCCGAGCATCCGCTCGATGGTGTCGTCGTCGAACAGCGCTCTGTCATACCCAATTCGAAAACGCAGCCGTTCGCCCATTCCAAGGATTACGGTCAGCGGGTAGCTCGTGCGCTCCAGATTCCACAGCTCGGAGATCACCAGTGAACCGTGTCGTCCGACGAGCGAGACCCCCGGTCGGTAGTTCTCGAAGACGAACAGGCTCTCGAACAGCGGCGAATCCCTTCCGACCTCACTCCATCCGGCGACGTCCAGCAACGAGCAGTGTGCAAACTGACTTTCCTCGGCCTGTTCCGCCTGTACCCCGGTCAACCAGTCAGCGACCGTCGCGTCCTCCTCGAGGCGGACCCTGACAGCCAAGGTGTTGATCATCAGGCCGACCATTTGATCGGAATGCGGGAGGTCCGGCGGGCGAACCGAACCCACCGCCCCGAGAACAACGTCGCTCTCGTTGCTGTAGCGGCCGAGCAAGACCGCCCAGGCCGCGCGCAGCAGGGTATTGACGGTCAGGCGATGCTGTCGGGCAAACGCTTTCAGCGCTTCGGTGGCTTCCGCGGTGAGCTCGGTCCGCCGTTCACCATGGACGTCCCCACTTACCGTCGCCGAAGGACGGTCTCCCATGATGCGCGTCGGGTTCTCAAATCCCCTGAGCCGCTCCCTCCAGTACGCCTCGGCGCTAGAATCGTCCTGTTCCGTCAGCCAGTCGATATAGTCACGATACGGAGGGGGTGGGTCCTTGAGCAGGTCATCTCCCCGCTCATGGGCCTCCAGATAACCGAAGACGTCCTCGATGATACGATGGAGAGAGGGCCCGTCCAGCAGACAGTGATGGAAGCTCCATACCAGCTTGTACCGGTCATCGTCGAGCCGCACGACGGCCAGACGCATGAGCGGTGGCTGCGACAGGTCGAAACCTTGCGCCAGGTCGGCTTCAAGGAGCGCCGTTAGCCGTTCCGCCTGCTCCGACTCGGCGAGGTGCCGCCAGTCGTGTGCGGACATCGGTAGTCGAGCGGCCCGGTGCACCACCTGGGTATGCAGGCCACCACTGTCTTGAACGAACGCAGTCCTGAGAGTCTCGTGGCGCTGGATGACTTTGCGCCAGGCCCACTCGAAGCCGGCGGGATCAAAGCCGCTCTCGATGGTGAGGACCCATTGCTCGTGGTAGGCGCCACGATCCGGGTTCAGCTGGGAGTGATAGAGCATTCCCTGTTGCATCGGAGACATAGGGTATCGATCCGCTATCGATTGCTCCGGGGTCGCCCGGTCCTCAGCACTCGCCAGCCCTGACGTGTGCGGTGATCCATCTGGCGAGGAGGGACCCGGATCAACCGGTTTACAGCAATGCGAGATGATTGCCCTCAGCGCATCCAGAAAAGCGCTCGCCAACCATTCGATTGTCTCCGGCCGGTGGATCTTCTCGCTGTAGGCCCAGTTCATTTCCAGCTGGCCGCCCTGTACACGCCCGTAGATGTCCAACAGGTACTTGCGGGCGTTGCTCCGCCCGCGGTTGGGGCCGGCGGATTCCATTGCACGGCCGAACGGCGACTCGTCCGGCGGGGACAGGTCGAACTGCCCGTAGTAGTTGAAGCTGACCCGCGGCTCGGGAATCTGCTTCAGGCGCTCGACCGCGCTCTCGTCGCCGAGATAGCGCAGCATCCCATAGCCGCCCCCCCGATTCGGCATGCTCCGAAACGCGTCCCTGGTACGCGTCAGCAGCGATCCGATTTCGTCGGTTCCTTCGAGATCCAGCAGCAGCGGGAAGATGGAAGTGAACCAGCCGACGGTGCCCGAGACGTCTGTGCGGCTGCCCTGCAGCTCGCGACCATGTCCCTCCAGCGCAACCAGCACAGCATCTCCTTCAACCCACGAGGCCATTGCTCGCGCCAGCGCAGAGAGCAAGATGTCGTTGATCTGGGTCTGATACGCCGCGGGTACCTCCCGCAACAGCTGGTGGGTTTCCGATTCGGTGAGCGCGACGGTGTGAGTCCGCGCACTGGCCTCCGAGTTGGCATTGCTCGCGAAGTCGACCGGCAGCGGCGCGCACCTGGACCAGTCCTGTTCAGCCCAGTAAGTGACTTCGTGATCCAGTGCCGCATCGCGTGCGCTGGCTGCGACTTCTTGGGCCCACCGCCCGAAGGTGGTCGTGACCGGAGCCAGGTCGACCACCTTACCGTCAGCAATCTGCTGGTAGGCCGTCTGAATCTCATCCATCAGGGTTCGCCAGGACACGCCATCGACCGCCAGATGGTGGATGACTATAAGCAGGCGCCCTGCGCTCTCCGAGCCATAGTCGAAGAGCACCACCCGGCAGGTCGGTCCTTCACTGATGTCGAGACCCGACTGCACCGCCCCTGCCGCTCTCTCCAGCGCCGTGGCCCGCTCGTCATCGGGAAAGCGGGAGAAGTCCTCTCGCTCGACCGTCACCTCAGCTTCGCTGCCGCGATCGACGCACGTCCACTCGCCCGGCTCCGCTTCGGTCCACCTCAGGCGCAACGCATCATGGCGGGCGAGGACTTCAAGCGCTGCCTGGACGAGTACCTCGTGATCGACCCCGGCGCGCACCTCGAGCAGCAAACTCTGATTCCAGTGATCGACGTTGCGCAGGTCCTGGTCGAAGAACCAGTGCTGAATCGGTGTCAGCGGCAAGGGACCGGCGGGCAGCGGTGGCTCCACTTCAGTGGCCGCCACGACCACACCCGTGGCTTCGACGTACTCAGCCAAACCCGCTACGG
>JARFQS010000457.1 GCA_029287645.1 Thermoanaerobaculia bacterium
GAGCGGGTCTCGTGGGCTCGGAGATGTGTATAAGAGACAGGGAGTAGCGTGCCCATCGCGTCCATGTGCTCCTTCAGCCGGATCCTAGTGCCCGTCAGGCGATTCACGATGGCCCGCCTCTCGCCGAGGAGGTTGGCGAACTCGCGTGAGTTTACGAAGGCCTCCGTTGAAGGAGATGGTGAATGGAGGCCGAGACGATCAGCTACCAGAAACCCACTGAGGCTGGCGTGCTCGAAGTAATAGGGTGAAAGGTGGTCGTTCCAGAATGCGACTGCGTTCTCTTGGACGCTGGCTTCGCTCTCAAGAAGACGTGAGTAGTTGAGGATGCCTTGGCGCACTGACTCGTCCTCAACCAGTGGAAGCACGCCCGACGACAACAGGTCGTCGAGAGCCGCTCGTTGGTACGGTTGCGTCCAGTACGGGGCGACCGTTTCGATCATCCCGGTCACGTCCTCGGTCGTCGGCGTCGCTCCGGCACCTGGCAGGACCACTGTGACAAAGAAGCTGTCGATGACAGCCAGTTCGTCGCCGCCGGCCGCGATCAGCGAATCTACTCGCGTGGCGGTTGCCCCGAGCTCTGTCGCGAAGGCAGAGAGGTATCGGTCCGCCCGTTGCTGGTCCTCCCGATCTTGCCCGATCGATTCGACCCAGAACGCGAGCAGCACGCCCAAGAGTACTGCGAGCCCTTCCAACAGGACCTTCGGCCAAGCCTTGCGTGCCTTCATGTCTATCCAGCCGAGTGGGAGGCCATCTAACGGATTGGCATTCTGCTGCCGCATCATACACGCTGCCAGCGCGAGCGTAGCTCGCGCCCACCACCCAGTCAACGCGGACAGCAGCAATGCCTTGTTAGAACGCCGGTTCACATCCCGATCTAGCAGATCCCAGTGCTTTGCGAGATTATGACCGCCCCAAGGAGTGAACCAGCACGGAGAAGGTCCATGCAACCACAAGCCGACATCGTGATTCGGTCGTCGACGGGCTCCCTCGCCGAGTCGCTCGGCCTGGGAAGCTCGATGCTCACTCGTAGGATCGCCCGGAGCCTCACACTCGGAGCAATCGTCTTCCTGGCTGGCTGCATGCCGGCTTCAGATGCTGAGTCGGGCTCCGACGGCGATCTCCTTCCGGCCTTTGAGGCAGAGGCGCTGTCTGTCGAGTCCTTCCGTGCCCATGCTTCTGCGCTCGCGCACGACTCAATGCTGGGACGCGCGCCGGGGACCGATGGTGGGGACATGGCTGCTACCTACCTCGCACGCTCGTTCAGCCAGGCCGGTCTCGTGCCGCCCCCGACTGACTCATTCCTGGTCGAGGTTCCGATTCTCTCGACGACCGTCGACCACACCTCGCTTGAGGCCGTTCTTCTGGTCGATGACCAACGAATCTCGATCGCTGCCGAGCAGATGTTGGCAACGGCATGGCGGAACGAGGACCTCATGGCCCTGGAGGGGCCTTTGGAATTCGTCGGGCACGGCGTCTCCGCCCCCGGCGTCGGATGGGACGACTTCACCGGCCGGGACTTGGCGGGGAAGGTCGCAGTGGCGATCACCGGCCTCTCGGACACCCTAATTGGGGTACTTCCCGGTGGGCCCGACGCGTACGAGGGTACGAACTCCGCGAAGCTGTCCGAGCTCAGGAAACGCGGCGCGGTTGGCGCAGTATTCGTGAACGCCGAGGCAGATGCCGGCGCATTCGGGAGAACTCGGGAGCTCTATTCACAACTCCCTGTTCTTTCGAAAGCCTGGGGCGATCCGGGTTCGCTGCGGTTCGGCCTCGAACTTGGGCCAGCGGCGTCCCGCGCGACGCTGGAGGCTCTGAGGATAGACCAGGTGCAAGCCGGACAGGAACCGGAGGCGACGTCTTCCCCACCCTCGGTGGGAATAACGCTTACGGCCGCCGTCCGTGCTGCGGTCGTGACGAGTCCGAACGTCGTTGGGGTGGTCCGGGGATCGAGTGACGAAGCGATCCTGATCTCGGCCCACTATGACGGTTACGGTGTGGGCCCTCCGGACGAGGAGGGTGACTCCATCTACAACGGAGCGGCTGACAACGCCGCGGGAACAGCTGGGATAGTCGAACTCGCGAGGTACTTCAGTGCCCGCACTACACCTCCGGTGCGCACGCTAGTTTTCGTCGCAACGACTGCGGAGGAGAATGGGGGTCTGGGCATGCGCCACTTCTTCGATCATCCGCAGTCCGGGCTTGAGGAGGTCGTCCTAAACCTGAACGTCGATGGGCTCGGCTTCAGCCCTCCGACCAACGATTTTGCGGTTTTTCCAATGGAGGGCACGACCGCGATAGCAGATTTGGCCGAACTGGCCTCAGAATTGGGGATGGCCTACCGCGGCGAATCGTGGCATGGCGGGATGACGTATGCGTTCGACCATGCGGAGTCGCTCGCGCGGGGGATTGTGGGTCTCACCGTGTGGCAGGGCTCGCAGACACGTGAGGAATACCTAGACGCGGAACGAACTGGCGGCCCAACACACTCGCCCAACGACGAATACTCACCCCAGTCGATCGATGACGGGATTCGACAGCACCTCGACCTCTACAAGATCATCGTCGAACACTACGCAGACGGCGCCCTGATTCCCCGAATCGAGGATGAAAGTCATCTCCGTTCGGTGGGGCGGGTCGAGGGTCACACCCGCTGAGAGAACCTGCGTAGCCGTCTGGGCAGGCTCACCATTCACACCGTCCAGCCAGCGACCGCCCTCGCAAACTATCCAGCCGACACGACGAGGCGTTCTAACGGATTGGAATTCTGCTGCCGCAGCTTCGCGTTCGCCAGTGAGCGCCAGCGAACTGCCCGTGGAGCTTACGCGGACAGCAGCAATTCCTTGCTAGACTGAGCCGCTCCGCGCTACAGGCCCGAGTCATCCGAGCTACCGCCGCCAGTCACCCGCGAAGAACTCCAACACGTTCTCGGTCAGCATCCTGTCTCCACGCTCCGTCCTGATGAGTGGGATGTGCCCTCCGTTCGGTACGATCCACAGGTACGAGTCAGGGATGGCCTCGTACTCCGCAAC
>JARFQS010000104.1 GCA_029287645.1 Thermoanaerobaculia bacterium
CGTCGGTGAGCATGAAGATCGAATCGCCGACCCGCATCGCTGCGTGCATCGTGCTCTTGCCGTCGGGGCCCTTCATGCGGGTGATCGCCTCGGCTCCCAGCGCTCGCTCGTAGAAGGCGATGGCCTCCTCCGAGTTGGGAACGATCAGGTAGACACTGACACTCTTGAACCCCTCGGGGATCGGTGGTGCATCGGACATTGGAATCTCCTTTCAGTGTGACGAAGTGTAATCGAGCAGCAGGCTGGACGGGAAGTGCGGTGGGCAATGTGGTAATGGGGCAGGGCAGTGAGGCAGTGAGGCGATGCGGCGGTGACATCTCGCGGCGGGATAGAATCCCGCGTCATGCTTCGATCTATTCGCGGTGCGGTCCTTGTAGTCGTGGTGGCTGTCGTCTGCCCGGCGTGGCGGCCAGCAGTTCCGGTGCCGTCCGTCCTCGAGCCGGCCACCACCGGCGGCATCGAGACTGTCGAACGGGCCCTGGCGAAGCTGTCGACGCATGTCCGAGTGATGGTCGTGGGTGCGCATCCGGACGATGAGGACACCACGATCCTCTCTCTCGTCAGTCGGGGAATGGGTGGAGAGGCTGCCTACCTGTCCCTGTCCCGTGGGGAGGGGGGCCAGAATCTGGTCGGACCCGAGCTGGGAGTTGGGCTGGGTCTCATCCGTACCGGGGAGTTACTGGCCGCAAGGGACTTCGAGGGAACCTGGCAGTTCTTCACCCGTGCCTATGACTTCGGGTACACCCGCTCGCTCGACGAAACGTCGGAGCGATGGCCGAAGGAGATCATCGAAGAGGACGCAGTCAGAGCGGTACGCCGGTTCAAGCCCCAAGTCATCGTGACGGTCTTCCCGGCCGACGCGAACGCCGGGCACGGACAGCATCAGATGGCCGGTGTCATCGCTGCGGAGATTCTGAACCTGTCGGGGGATCCCGATCGATTCCCGAGCCTCACCTCGGAAGGACTTGGCCCATGGCAGCCTGAAGCCGCATACCGGCGCCTTTGGTGGGGACGAGGAGAGCCCCTGTTCGAGACGGATCTCGGGAGACTCGATCCGCTCTCGGGAATGTCCGTGATCCAGATTGCCGCGGCGAGTCGCTCGAAGCACCGTTCCCAGGACATGGGTCGCGTGCAACAGCTGGGCTCCTATCGCGGCGGCATGGTCTGGATCGCGGGCGAGGGAAAGCAGGAGGCGAGCTCGATCTTCGACGGAATCGACACCAGCCTGGCAGCCATGGCCTCGAGCCTGCCGGAAGGAGACCTGAGGCGCAGCATCGAGGACGAGCTGAAGCTGGTGGAGGGGCTGGCCATGAAGGCCCGGCAGACCGTGCTTCCCAGCGATCTCGAGCGCAGTGTGCCGGCCTTCGCGGAGATCGTGAGAACTCTCCAAGGCGTGGCCGCGACTTTGGATGAGCAATCGACCCCGGCAGCCAAGGCGGTTGCCAGTCTGGTGAACGAGAAGTTGGCGGTGGCGACCGCGGGCCTGACCGCGGCAGCCGGAGTGGCATTCGATGCGGTGACCGACCGGGAGGCCGTGACCTTGGGCACGAGCTTCGAGGCAACGGTGGAGCTCTGGAACGGGGGCGAGCAGAACCTGGAAGTACGGGCGGTGAGCCTGGAAGCAGACGGGAGCTGGGCGATCGAGCCCGTGGAGATCACCGAGGAGTCCTCGTTGGAGTCGCTGGATCGTTGGCGGTTCGAGGTCGATGTGCCCGCCGAGGACCAGGTCACGCAGCCCTACTTCCTACGCCAGCCACTGGCGGGAGACCTCTACGATTGGAATCAGGCGCCGAAAGAGGTCTGGGGACTCCCCTTCCAAGGGCCCCCGCTCACGGCGCACCTCGAGGTGGAGCTGGCGGGCGCCACGATTCATCTCGAGCGCGAAGTGGTGTACCGGTACGGTGATCAGGCGATCGGCGAGGTTCGTCGGCCGGTGAGGACGGTTCCGATTCTGGAGGTCAGCCTGCAGCCATCTTTGATCCTCGAGCCTCTCGGCTCGACGCGAGGCCGAAGAATGGAAGTGCTCTTGACCTCGAATTCGGAGACCCCGCTCTATGGCCGGCTGGAAGCACAGTTGCCGGATGGGCTGTCGCCCGTGGAGGCTCAGGCCTTCTCCGTTGAGCAACCTGGCGGAACGCAAGTGTTGGAGCTGCCCCTGGTCGCCGAGGAGGATCTCGAGGCAGGGGCCTATGCTGTCTCGGTAGCCGCGGTGCTCGACAGCGGTGTGCGGTTGGGCTCCACGTTTGCCGTGCTGGACTATCCACACATACGTCCATCGCAGATGGAAGTCCAGGCAGTCTCCGAGATGAGGACGCTGGATCTCAGACTCCCTGACCTGACCCGGGTGGGCTACATCCGGGGTGCCTCCGATCGGGTGCCCGAGCTGCTGGCGGAGGTTGGCGTTCCGCTCGAGCTTCTCGGCCCTGAAGAGCTCGAGAATGGTGACCTGGGAGACTTCGATGCGATCGTCGTCGGTAGCCGCGCCTACGAGACGAATACGGCCCTGTTGCGTTCCAACCCACGACTTCTCGAGTACGTGCAGGAGGGCGGCACCCTGATCGTCCAGTACCAGCAGTACCAGTTCGTAAGGGGTGACTACGCACCGCTTCCCATGACCATCGAGAGACCCCACGGCAGGGTGACCGACGAAACCTCTCCGGTCCGGGTGCTGGAGCCCGACCATCCGGTCCTCCAGTATCCGAATCGAATCTCCTCGACCGATTGGGAGGGCTGGGTCCAGGAGCGCGGTCTCTACTTCCCGTCGACCTGGGACGAGGCCTATGTGCCTCTCCTGGCGCTCCAGGACGAGGGCCGGCCCGAGGAGCTCGGCTCCCTGCTGGTGGCATCCGTAGGGGAAGGCACCTACGTCTACACAGGACTGTCCTTCTTCCGAGAGCTGCCTGCCGGCGTACCAGGTGCTTTTCGGCTGTTCATCAATCTGCTGGCGTTGGGTGAAAAGTGAGAGTCGCGATGAGAATCTCGGGTCGGATCCGCAGGACCGTGGTGCGTGCAATCGGAAAGAGAGGCGGGTCGTCAGCGACCCACGCTTTGCTGTGGCTGCTACTGATAGCGCCGATGGGCTGCGGCGACGGGCGCACGCCACTGGTCCTGTACTCACCGCATGGACGAGACCTTCTGGAGCTTCTGGAGAAGACCTACGAGAGCGAGCGCCCGGAGATCGATGTCCGGTGGCTCGATATGGG
>JARFQS010000166.1 GCA_029287645.1 Thermoanaerobaculia bacterium
AGGCACCACGATCAAGGGCACCCTGGTGAGCTCGTTGAAAAAGGAGTTGCCGTGCTCGGCCTGGTTGTGCTCCCAGAATCCCTCCCCATGGTCTGAGGTCACCATCAACCACGTGGTTGGATCCAGCCGCCGATCGGACAGGGCCTTGGCGACTCGTCCCAGTAGCTCGTCGGTGTAGCGAATCTCGCCGTCGTAGGCGTTGATCATCTCCTGTCGATGGGCACGCCCCTTCTTCTGGCTGGATTCACCGAACAGCGAGTCGTACGGCGGCGGCGGTGCATAGGGCCGATGCGGATAGACCAGATGGAGGTAGAGAAAGAAGGCCTCACTTCCGAGCTCGTCCAGGCTGGCCTCGAGTCGATCGATCACGAACTGCGAATCGGTCACGGTCCAGGCGTCGAAGCCCCCCTCTCGAAACAGGCTGTGCCACTGCTCGAAGCCCTGATCGAATTGCAGCTCCGGGTTGATGCCGGGATGGTCGACCAGGGCCACGGTTCGATATCCGGCCTCGCTCAGCCTCTCGGCCAGCGTCGGGAGCTGACTCGGAAGTGGAATTCCGATGGCCTTCTTGTGGGGCAGCGGCGGAAAGACGGCCAGCGGGTATCGACCGGTGAACAGAGAGGCGATGGCCGGATTCGTCCAGGGCGCCACCGAGTAGAAGCTCTCGAAGAGCACTCCCCTCGCCGCCAGATCGTCCAGATTCGGAGAGGTGTCCCGCTCATAGCCATAACACCCCAGATGATCGGCGCGCAGAGTGTCCACCATGACCAGAACGACGTTCTCTCTCTCCGGGCCGGGGTCGAAGGAGCAACCGGTTCCGGCCAGCAGAAGCGCCGATAGCGCTAGCCAACCGGGACGACCAGCTGCCCTTGGAAACGTGTCGAATCTGTCTGTGCGCGACACCACGATCGAGTGCTCCTCCAAGCCAGTCCACCGATTGTATGGAAGCCGCTCCTTTCCAGGAAGTCAGCGGCCGAGTCCACCGCAGCGTGAACCGGTCGCGTCTCATCTCTTCGTCTCTCGTCCAACGATTGCCTGGTCGCGCACCGACTGACACAATCCATCCTGATCCGGCGTGGCCGTCACGCCATCACGGTGCTGCCGCCCCGCCCGGAAGGAGGGAAGCTCACACATGAAACCCGGTTTCAGCTCGATGTCTCGATGGTCGTTGGTCGTCGCACTCGTCACTTTGTCGCTGGCGCCACCGACGAAACTCCTAGCCGAGGAAAGGCCCCCATCGATACCCGAAGCCCCTCCGAGAGCCGTGGGTGAAGGACCCTTCCAACGGTTGATCCTACGAGGCGGAATCCTCATCGACGGGACGGGTGCACCGGCGATCGGCCCCGTCGACGTCGTCGTGGAAGGCAATCGAATCGTCAGAGTCCAGAACGTCGGCGTTCCGGGCGTCGAAATCGATGCGGAGGGTCGACCTGAGGCCGGGCCCGACGATCGCGAGCTCGACGTCGAGGGCATGTACATCTTGCCGGGATTCATCGATATGCACGGCCATATCGGTGGCGTCGAGCAGGGTACCCCGGCCGAGTATGTCTTCAAGCTGTGGATGGGACACGGTGTCACGACGGTGCGCGATCCCGGCAGCGGCAACGGTCTCGACTGGGTGAAGGAGCACCAGGCCAAGAGCGAGCGCAACGAGATCACCGCTCCACGCATCCACCCCTACCTGTTCTTCGGGGCAGGCCGTGAGGAGCCCTTCACGACTCCCGAGCAAGCCCGCGAGTGGGTGCGGGAGACGGCCAACCGGGGAGCCGCCGGGATCAAGTTCTTCGGAGCTCCGCCGGCGATCATGGAAGCCGCCTTGGATGAAGCCAGGAAGCAGGGGCTGGGCAGCGCCTGTCACCACGCCCAGATGGCGGTCACCCGAGTCGATGTCCTGGATACGGCCCGATGGGGCCTGACCAGCATGGAGCACTGGTATGGCCTGCCCGAGGCCCTGTTCACCGACCAGACCGTTCAGGACTATCCCCTGGACTACAACTACGCCAACGAGCTCGATCGATTCGGTCAGGCCGGGAAACTCTGGAAGCAGGCCGCGCCCCCGGGAAGCGAGCGTTGGCACGACGTCATGGACGAGCTCATCGAGCTCGACTTCACCATCGATCCGACCTTCACCCCCTACGAGGCGAACCGCGACCTGATGCGGATTCGTGGCGACGAATGGCACGAGAAGTACACGCTGCCGTCGCTCTGGAGATTCTTCGCACCCAACCGCGAGAACCACGCTTCCTACTGGTACTACTGGACGACCGCGGATGAGATTGCCTGGAAGGAGAACTTTCGCCTCTGGATGACCTTCGTCAACGAGTTCAAGAACCGAGGTGGAAGGGTCACCACAGGGTCGGATTCCGGCTATATCTACAAAATCTACGGATTCGGTTACATTCGCGAGTTGGAGCTCCTGCAGGAGGCTGGTTTCCATCCTCTGGAGGTGATTCGCGCCGCCACCCTGAATGGTGCCGAGGCTCTGGGCGAGGACGATCAGATCGGTTCGATCGAGCCGGGCAAGCTGGCCGACATGGTCATCGTCGATGCCAATCCTCTCGAGAACCTGAAGGTGCTCTACGCTACCGGCGCCATCAAGCTCGACGAGAACAACGAGGTCATGCGGGTGGGCGGCGTGCGCTACACGATCAAGGACGGCATCGTCTTCGATGCCCCGAAGCTGCTCGGCGACGTACGCGAGATCGTCCAGCAGGCGAAGGATGCAGAGGGCTTCACCCTCACCCACCCAGGTC
>JARFQS010000114.1 GCA_029287645.1 Thermoanaerobaculia bacterium
TCCTTGCATCGCTCCATTCAGGATTCAGGCTGAGCAGGTAGGCCAGCATCAGCATCATGTCGCCATTGTTTTCGAGCCCGCCCCACCAGAGGTCGATACGCTTCTCCTGCCCCGGCTCGTGGGCCCAGATCAGCCGGGCGATCAGTGTGCTCTTCCCGACCTTCGACAGGCCCCGGGTGATCCGGAGCCAGGTCTCGAGCCTGCCGGGCTTTTGGGGCCAGCCCACCAAGACGGTATTCGACTGCAAGCCGGCGATTCCGTTGGCTTGGACGGCATCGATCACGCCGACTTCGAAATCACGGACCATGTTGACCTCGCTGAAGGCGACGAGGCCGTTGCTGGTGAGAGCCCTCTCCATCTCACCGTGCCACGCATCGACCTCGAAGGCTTCGTTCGTCAGGTCTCCGACGACGAGCTGGCTCGCGGTGACGATGCCACGGCCCTGATTGAACCAGTTGGCCAGGCGAACGAGCCCGATCCGCTTGTCCGGATCCCCGACAAAGACCAGGATGTGGGGGCGCCAGTTGCGCGGGTCTCGCCCATGTGTGCGCAGCTTCAGCAGGGCGAACCGGGCCACCGACATCCAGACTCCGGCTCGGGCATCTCCCCAGCGTCGTTGGAGGGACCGTCGCCTCAGATAGAGATACAGGGCCGACTCCAGAAGGACAGCCACCACGCAAGCCGCAGGGCTGATCAGGAACATGACCACGATCGCCCCAACCGATCCGAAAAGAGAGACGGCCCAGGGCACGTTGATGGTTGGGCGATAGGACGGGTCACCCGACAGTTTCTCGGCTGCAGCGCTCAAGTTGATCGTTACGTACAGGGTGAGGAACAGGATCGTGACGAACTGCGCGACGGCGTTCAGTCCGCCGAGAGCGACTGCGACGAGTGCGATCGCACCCGTGATCCAGGTGGCGACTGTCGGCTGCCCACGGCTCGAAAGTCGTTCCAGGAACCGCGGCGCGAGTCCATCCTTGGCTAGGGCCTGGAGTACCCTCGGTCCTCCGAGGACGCTGCCAAAGGCCGACGACAGGATAGCCCCCCACATGCCGGGAAAAACCACCCAGGCTCCCAGAATGGCGACATGTGTCCAGGAGCCCACGCCTGGGACTGCGAGCTTCTCGGGCCCCAGCAAAACGGTGATGGACAGCAGAATCGGTACCAGCAGGTACACCACGGTACCTGTGACCACCGCGAGCAACGTCCCCCTGGGAATCGAGCGCCTTGGATCCTTCAGATCACCGCTCAACCCGATGCCGGCGGTAAAGCCTGTGACTGCAGGAAAGAATACGGCAAAGACATACCAGAACCCGGCACCGGCGCTCCGATACGTCGGCGCCAACTCTGGGACCCGGAATTCGTGGGTCAAGACTCCGGCGGTCAAGGCGACCAATGAGATGCCCACGGCGATCATGATGGGAATCTGCAGCCGCAACGCCAGCCCCGCGCTCTTTCCGGCCACGGCGGTGATGAGGATCACCGTACTGGCAGCGATCAGTTGAAGCAGCCGCGGATGCTCGCTCCCCATCTGGGCTGGCAGCAGAACGACAATGGCCTCGGCCAGTCCAAAGGAATAGAAGGTGATGCTGAGAGTCCGGCAGAGGTACAAGGGGATTCCGATCGCACCCCCCAGCTCGAGTCCCAGGCTGTGGGCCACCATGTAGTACTCGCCACCGACCCCCACTCGCATGTTGGTGGCCAGTGCCGAAGCGCTCAGAGCCGTAACGAAGGTCACCGAACTGGCCAGCAGAACGACCAGAAGCGTCAGCGGCAGTCCGATGTTGCCGACGACCCAGCCGAACCGCAGGTACATGATGAGGCCGAGGATGGTCAGAACGCTCGGAGTGTAGACCCCCAGAAACGTGCCGAACTTCTCGGCCGCCTGAGCAGTCGATGGCTGGCTATCCGATGGAGTGTCACTCGCCATGATCGGTACCTACCCTATCGTGCGCTGATCAGAATCAAAGGGCAATCGGTGGCCTGGATCAGCTCCCGGGTCAGCGGGCCGAAGACCCTGCGTCGCCAGCCCTGCCGTTGAATACCGAGCACGATCAGGTCGAAATCAGAGGCTCGGTCCGCGAGCTCGGGCACGACAGCGTTGGTTGGGATCAGTTGAATCTCGACTGCCCCGGACACTTCGTCGCTAGCCAATGCGGCTAGCTCCCGCGATGCCTTCTGCCGCGCGGCGCTCGGCATCTCTTCTGGAACGACTCGACAATAGACGATCTCGCGGTCGCCGTCTCGGCACAGGCTACCCAGCAATCGAGCCCTGAGTCGGCTCTGGTCCCGCCGGCCACCGACGGGGACCAACACCCTGCGAACCGAAGACAACTGCCAACCTTGCGGCGCCCTGACAATCACCACGTCCGAGCCCAGATTGCTGATGAGCCGCTCGAGACGCGTTTCCAGGGTGTCCCCAGTGATCTGCCCCAATCCGAGGAGCAAGCTCTCACAGCGGTGAAGTCGTGCAACTCGCCGAATCTCCTGCCATGGGTCCGGAGCTACGGTCGTCAGCCATTCAGGGGTCGCGCCGGCGGAAAGCGACAGCGACAGCGACTGGTTCAGGATGGCTTCCACATCCAGCAATTGTTGCTCCAGACCGCCTCGCTTCCAGGTGCCGGGGGGTTGCACGACAGACAAGAGAAGGACACGGCCAGTCTCGGGAGGTGCGAGTGCGTTGGCGACTTCCACCATCCCCGCGGCGCTGTCCGGCTTGGCGATCGGCACCAAAACCAGGGGTGACCGCCCACGTAGGCGAACGAGATCCGGCTCGAGCCCCTCGGTCGAGGCGTCCACGACCCGGGCTCGCTTGGCGAAGAGGAAGAAGTACAGGATGAACCCGAAGCTCAACCAGACCATCACCACCCAGCCCGCTTCGGGTACCGCCAGCCCCTGGAACGCCGCTAGAGCCAGGCAGGCGCCCCCTCCAACCACGGGTACCAGGGGAAACCATGGAACCCGGAATGTGGTCTGGGAGACGCCACCCCGAGTCCTAGCGAGAATGTTCGTGCCGTGCGCGAT
>JARFQS010000196.1 GCA_029287645.1 Thermoanaerobaculia bacterium
TCCGCTTCTGCTGATGCTGGCCACATCCGGTGTCCTGGTTGCCATCGCGCAACGAAGGTGGCGACGAGAGGCCTGGTGGCTGGTGGTCTGGATTGTGGTGACCTACTGCTCCTTTGCTGTGCTGGTGGCCAAAGAGGGCCGGTACATTCTCTTCATGGCTCCGGCCCTTGTCTGTCTGTCGTCGATCGCGGTCGTCGCCGCGGCGCGCTGGTTGGCAGCCAAGGTTCCCAGAATAAGGTCAGCTGGACCTGCCTTCGTTATTTTGATCGCTGTGGTGATGTCATGGCAGCTCTGGGAAGTGTGGAAGCGACCTGTCCCTGCTGTCAGAGGGTTCGCCCAGGTCTCCAGCTTTCTCGAAGAAGTGGCTCCGGCCGAGCCGGTTCTCTACGACGGCTATCACAGTGGGATCTTTACGTTTCACGTGCGGGCGTCGGACCCCGACTTCAACCGGCAGGTCATCCTGGGAAACAAGTTGCTCTACACCTATGCCCTGCATGCGGGCTGGCGCGAGAAGCAATTCGCAACGAGCCAGGAGGAGGTGGTCCAGTTGGTGCGCAACGTTGCAGGGTGTCGCTGGTTGGCGGTCGAGATCGGTGCCAGGTCCGAGATCAGCCCGGCCATGACACTGCTACGTCAGACAGTGGAGACACCTGATTTCGAGCGGGTTCGTTCTTTTCCGATCGAAGGTCCGAAAGTCGAGCGGGTCGATGTCTACCGGCTACTGGGGGCGGTCGAACCCTCCAACAGCGTGCGACTGCCTTTTCCGTTGGTCAGCAGGGACACCTTCTACGAAGTGGAGCCTATACCTGCTCGCAGGTGAAGATGACGCCGGTTGCGGGCTCCGGAGAGCACACGGTACTTACTCCTTACAGCCCGCCAGCTTCCAGAGAACATCGCCAAGGGGGTGATCCCGGCTTCCTGGCAACGCTCCGCTCTGCCAGTCGGCGAGCCCGAGGCCCTCGACAAAGAGCAAGGTGGAGCCCTCAGCCGTCTTCGTGGAGCGTAGGTCCTCGGCAAAAAAGTATGCGGTGTGATCCCGCTCGCCTGAGACCAGCATCACGTTGCCGTAACCTGAGAATGCAACAACGTCGAACCTGGCAATCTCTCCACGATCCGAGTGCCGCAAGCTGGCGACGGCGATGACCGACGCTCCCTTATCGGGGACAGGTGGATCGAACTCCAGCACCAATTGCCGACCGTCGAGATCCTCGTAGGAGCGCAGAGCCAAAGGGCATTCACTCGAGGCCGGCAGGGCCAGAAGAGCGAGTGACGATGCGATGGTCCAATTGCGCAACATGGTTACCCCGGTGCCAGGCCTGCAAGATGCAAGTTGAGTCCTGAATGCAGGCGGTGGTTCAACTTGCATCTTGCAGGCCTGGCACCGCCTTGATGCGGATGTTGCGGAACTGCACCTTGCTGTGATCGTCGTGGTTCTGGAGTCCGATGTAGCCTCGATCGGCGAAGTCCTCGACCTTGCCCCGCGGCTCTGCCTGCCAATCGATCACCTGCTGACCGTTGAGCTCGACGGCGATATGGTCGCCGATGAAGGCGATCCGGTAGTGGTTCCACTCACCCGGAGGCTTGGCCGCCTGGGTCGAGGGTGCCTCGGCGTCGTAGACACCAGCGGTCGAATGAATGCCCTCGCCCCGCTCGTCGATCTGGATCTCGAAGGAGTGGTAGATGTAGTCATCGCTTGTCGGCACCTCGGGCACGCGCACGAAGACCCCTGAGTTGGTCTTGCCATCCTGTGTCTTGAACTCGAGCTCCAGCACGAAATCGCCGTACTCCTTCACCGCATACCAAAAAAGCCCCATACCACCCCGGCCCGTGAGGACCCCGCTCTCGGAATCGAGCTCGAAATAGCCTGGCCCGTAGTGGTTCCAACCGTGTTTGTTGTAGCGCCCTTCGTGTTGGCCGAGCAGCATCTCGAAGCCATCCTCGGTCGATTCTCCGGCCGCGCAGTTGACCAGTCCGGCGACGAGGCCGATCAGCATCACCGACATCAGCTGCCTCATGACTCACCCTTGCCCGGGTTCCACTCACCCCGCGCCACCGCCGGCACGAACTCGTCCAGACTCTCCGGCGGAAAGTCGATGGTCTTCTCTTCCTCGGCGCTCATATAGGCGCTCATCAGCAGCTCAGCCACCGCGACCCCGTCGGCGAAGTTCTCATCCGGCCGCTCGCCTGCGAGGAACGCTGCAACCATGTGGCGGTTCTCGCCGGTGTAGCCGTACTCGGCCTCCTCGTCACTGACGATCGGCATCAGCCCCATCTCGGCGTTCTGTTTCTCGACCAGATCCTCGCCGGTATCGCCCTGGACCTGCCGGCTGAAGAAGATACGCGGCCCGGCGTCGAGCGAGTTGACCGCCAGCGAGTACTCCGGTCCGAGCAGCTCCATCGACAGTCTCAAACCAGCACCGACATAGCACCAAGAGGTCGTCGCCTCGACGATCCGCAGATTGCCGTCAGTGTCGCGAAACTCGACCACCGTACGCGCGTAGTCCTCGGACGGGCGGTTGCGATAGTCGAGCTTGCCGTCGCTCGAGGACGCAAGCTGGTCGGCGTACTCCGGCTGTTGCCATTTGAGACACGAGGTCTGGGCGGTGATCTTCTGTGGGGTCAGCACATTACGAGGAGCTCCGGGAGGTGTGAGCAGAAAGCGGGCCACCTCTACCGAATGACACATCATGTCGTTGAGCACCCCACCGCCTTGCAGTGTTCCTTCCCAGAACCAGGGCATGTGCGGTCCGCTGTGCTCCTCGGCGGCGCGGGCGAGAAAGGGCGCTCCGGTCAAGGCCGCGCCCCGCTGCCAGAGAATCGCCTTGCCACGCACCACGGCGGGAGAGAAGAGCTGGTTCTCGAGATACCCATCGAGCAACCCGACCCTCTCGACCAGCTCGAGCATCTTGCGCGCTTCGGCCACGTTGCGCCCGAGCGGCTTCTCACAGGCTACCCCGATCAGCTCTCCCTTGCCTGCTTCGACGGCGGCAACGATCTCCTCCATGATCTCGAGGCGGGTGAAGTTCGGCGCGCAGATCCAGAGCGCATCGATGGCGGGATCAGCCACCATCTCGGTCACCGAATCGTAGGCTTTGGCCTCGCCGACCCCGAGATCGCGGGCCAGCGCCGCACCCTCCTCGGCACTCTGGCGAGTGCGGCTGTTGACACCGAGGATGTCTGCGTGACGCACGCCCACCCACGAGCGAATGTGAAACTGGCCGACAAAGCCGGCGCCGATCATTCCCACTCCCAGTCTCTTGGCTGTCATTGAAACTCTCCCTCCGAGTGCTTTAGACGATCTGTCGGGCCACTGGATCCCACTCGACCTTGCGGTTCTCGAAGAATGAACGGGTTGCCATGTGGCAGGTAATGGCCTCTTCGAAGCCACGCTCGATATTGCAGCTGGTCTCGCCGCCGTTGCGGATCACATCCAGCCATTCGGCGATCAACAGGTGATAGGCCGAGACCCGCCGTCCACCACGATAGGTGTAGAGCAGACCGCGGCTGGCGAAGTACTCGGCCGTGGCCGAGGTAATCGCGTCGATCCCCTTGAACCCCGGCCGGTAGGTGAACATCGGCCGCGAGGGATCGATGATGCCCTCCTCGATCTTCTCTTCGTAACGGGTCGAGTCGCCGTCGGCAGTGATGCTCAGCGAACCGCTGACCCTCATCGAGGCGTCGTGACCCATGAAGCTCAAGCCCCGGTAGTTGCCGTTGGCCAGGGTCGCACTGTAGACGAAAGTCAGATCGCGATCGGGGTACTCGTAGACCGCCTGGAAGACGTCGGGGACGTCGCGTCCGTCCTTGAAGTAGTAAATGCCACCCGAGGCGACGGCCGACTGCGGAATCCCCAGATCGAGAATCATGTTGACCCCGTCGTATTCGTGCGACAGCAGATCGCCCGAAAGGCCGGTGCCGTAGTCGTACCAGCAGCGCCAACGAAAGAAGCGCTCGAGGCTGAACGGCACCTTGTTGGGAGCGGGCCCTTCGAATAGCTCCCAGTCGATGGTCTGCGGATTGCCGTCCTCGTGGATGTCCCACACCCACGCACCCCAGGGGGTGTTGCGGTTGGTGGTGCCC
>JARFQS010000478.1 GCA_029287645.1 Thermoanaerobaculia bacterium
CCCCCCCCCCCCCCCCCCCCCCCCCCCCCCCCCCCCCCCCCCCCCCCCCACCCCCCCCCCCCCCCCCCCCCCCCCCCGCGACTCGATTCGTCGGCAGCGTCAGATGTGTATAAGAGACAGCGACAGAAGCAGTGCCACCAGAGACAGGTTCCCCTGGGCCCGCAGTACCCAGGTGGCCAGTGCCGTGGTACCTCCCTTCCGTCGCCCCTTCATGATCTGGAAGGCCTCGATGGCTCCGCCCAGAATGACCGCTGCCGACCACAGCAACAGAACGCCCAGCCACTTCCACGTTTCCAGGAAGTACGGGGTCAGCAGTGCGGCCGCCGGCAGAATCAGGGACCAGGCCAACCAGGACCAGGGACTCGCCAGATACGGCTCGGCGGCCGCCTCGAAGTAGCGCTGTACGGTCTCGAGACTGCGATCCTGCCCAGCGTCGAACGGGTCGGATCGAACGGGATCGTATTCGGAGGACATGGGCGGACTCTATCTCCCCCACTGCGACCTGGGGGAGCCCACATCTCAGAGCTGGCGATTCTTCATTTCGTCAAACGGAGCTGAGTCCGGGCCCTTTGAAGGGCCTTCTGACGTGCCTCGAAAGATGCGTCGTCGGTCACCGCCAGGGCGCGTGCGGCGTCCAGCTCGGAGTTGGCCTTCTGTCGGTCCAACTCCTCGGGTGTCCTGGCGTCCTCGGTCAGGATCGTCAGCTGATCGCCGAGCATCTCCGCAAAGCCACCGTCCACAAAGAGAAGGTGCTTCTCTTCCGCGGTCTCGATCCTGAGCTGACCGATTCCCAGCTTGCACAGCAGTGGAGCGCGACCCTTGAGGATACCGACCTCTCCATCCCAGGCCGGCAGGGCCACGAACTTCGCATCGCATTCCAGCACCGCCCTTTCGGGGGTGACGACACTGCAGTGGAAGTTGTCGGAAAGTGCCATGGGCTTGTCTGCTCCTCGGGTCTACCCCTCGGCCTCGATCTCTTCCGCCCGCTTGGCGGCATCCTCGATGGTGCCGACGTACATGAACGCCTGGTCCGGCAGGTGGTCCCATTTGCCGTCGCAGAGCTCCTCGAACGAACGCACCGTGTCCTCCTGGGAAACGAAGGTCCCGGGGAAGCCGGTGAACTGCTCCGCCACGTAGAACGCCTGCGAGAGGAATCGCTCGATCTTGCGAGCCCGGCGCACGATGACCTTGTCCTCTTCCGCCAGCTCGTCCACGCCGAGAATGGAGATGATGTCCTGCAGGTCCTTGTAGCGCTGCAGAATCTGCTGCACGCGACGGGCCACCCGGTAGTGGTTCTCGCCCAACTCCTCCGGTGAGACGATACGGCTGCTCGACGCCAGGGGATCGACCGCCGGGTAGATACCCTTCTCGGAAATGGAGCGCTCCAGGTTCACGGTCGAGTCCAGATGGGCGAAGGCCGTCGCCGGCGCGGGATCGGTGTAGTCGTCGGCCGGCACATAGATCGCCTGGATGCTGGTCACAGCGCCTTTCTTGGTCGAGGTGATGCGCTCCTGCAACTCACCCATCTCGGTACCCAACGTCGGCTGGTATCCGACTGCCGACGGCATCCGCCCCAGGAGGGCCGAAACCTCGGAGCCCGCCTGCGAGAAACGGAAGATGTTGTCGATGAAGAGCAGTGTGTCGGCCCCGGTCTGATCGCGGAAGTACTCGGCCATCGTGAGCGCCGAGAGCGCCACCCGAAGACGCGCCCCTGGCGGCTCGTTCATCTGCCCGAACACCATGACCGTCTGGTCGATAACGCTCTTGCCGGTGTCGCCGATCTTGGCCTCCTGCATCTCGAGCCACAGATCGTTGCCCTCTCGGGTCCGCTCGCCTACCCCGGCGAAACAGGAATAGCCGCTGTGGAATCGGGCCAGACGCGCGATGAGCTCCTGGATGATGACCGTCTTGCCGACGCCGGCTCCCCCGAACAGGCCCGCCTTGCCGCCACGTACCAGCGGACAAAGCAGGTCGATGACCTTGATGCCGGTTTCGAACATCTCGGTCTTCGATGAGAGATCCTCCATCTTGGGAGGCTCGCGGTGGATCGGCTTCCGTGCCTCCACCTCGATCGGCCCGCGATCGTCGATCGTCTCTCCAACCAGATTGAAGACCCGGCCGAGGGTGTTCTCGCCCACGGGAACCGTGATGGGTGACCCCGTGTCGAGAATCGGCGTGCCTCTCTGTACGCCATCGGTGGAGTCCAGCGCCACAGCGCGGATCTGGCCACCGCCGAGCAACTGCGCGACCTCGCACCAGAGCACCTCTTTGGAGGTCTCGCCGAGGACGGTCCGCTCGACATCCAGCTTGAGGGCGTTGTAGATCTCGGGGAGGTTCTCCTCCGGAAACTGGGCATCGATCGTCGAACCGATGACCTGAGTGACCTTTCCGTAGTTGCCGTTTTCCATCTTGCTCTTCTCCAAAGAATGCCTGAAACGGGCCTCGGCTTCAGCTCAGCGCATTGGCGCCGCCGACGATGTCGAGCAGCTCCATGGTAATGGCCGTCTGTCGCGCCCGGTTGTACTGCTGTGTGAGTCGTTTGATGATGTCTTCCGCCGCCTCGGTGGCCGCCGTCATGGCGACCATCCGTGCCACCTGCTCGCTGACCACCGCGTCGCTGAACGCCTGGAACAGGGCGATGCGCACCGTAGCGGGCAGCAGCTCATTCAGGAGCTCGACCGGATTCGGTGAGAATTCGTACTGCACCTCGGCCTCGACCGGTGCCTCTTCTGCCTCGTCTGGCTCCAATCCTGACAGCGGTAACAACCGCTCGACGACGGGGATCTGCTTACCGGTGGACACGAACTTCATGTAGGCGACGTCCACGGAGCGAATCTCGCCTTGGATGAAGCGGTCCATCATTTCGTTGGCCAGAGGCTCGACCTGCTCGAAACGGGGGGTCTCTCCGATGTCGGTGATCTCCCGTTCCATCGGCCAACCGACGAACTTCAGGTAGTTGACGCCCTTCTTGCCGACCATGTGCAGCTCGGCCTGCTCGCCCCGCTCCTCGAGGCCCCGAAAATGCTCGCCAGCGGCCCGCAGGACATTCCCGTTGTAGCCACCGCACAGACCTCTCGAGCTGGTGATGACCATGAACAGCGAGGCGCCGCCCTCTTCCGGCTCCCGCATCAGGGGGTGGTCGAGGCCCTTGGCGGCCTTGGCGAGATCCTCCACGAGCTTGGCCAACTTCTCCGTGTAGGGCTTGCTGGCAACGGCCCGCTTGTACGCCGCCTGGAATCGCGCATTGGCGATCATCTGCATGGTCCGCGTGATCTTGTGGATGTTGCGGACCGCCTTGCGGCGTTTGACGAGCTCTCGACGATTAGCCATGGATACTCGAGCTCAACCCATCTTCGACTTCGTTGCGGTTGCGGCCTGGGCGATCACCTCGGCGACCTCGTCCGACATCACTCCGGTGTCCTTCAATTCCTGCAGTGCCTCCGGCTTCTGATCTCGGAGGTACTGCAGCAGGCCGGTCTCGAACTCGGGGACCCTGCTGACCGGCAATTCATCCATGAAGCCCTTGGTGCCTGCATAGATGCTCGCAATCTGCTCCTCGATCGGGAACGGATCGTATTGCGGCTGCTTGAGCAGCTCGACCATCCGATATCCGCGATCGAGCTGTCGCTGTGTCGACGCGTCGAGGTCTGAGCCCAGCTGAGCGAAGGCTTCCAATTCACGAAACGCGGCCAGATCCAAGCGTAAAGAGCCGGCGATCTTCTTCATCGCCTTGATCTGGGCGTTGCCGCCGACTCGCGACACGCTGATGCCCACATTGACCGCCGGTCGAACACCCGCGAAGAAGAGATCGGGCTCGAGATAGATCTGACCATCGGTGATGGAGATCACGTTCGTGGGAATGTAGGCCGAAACCTCGCCTTCGAGAGTCTCGATGATGGGCAGGGCGGTCATCGAGCCGCCACTATCCTTGAACCTGTGCACCCGGTACTGGTCCTTGTCGGACAGGCTCTCCAGCCAGGCTTCGGCACGCTCCATACCCTCGGGACGGAAGTACAACCCCGATTCACTATCCGGCCGGAATTCCTCTGAGAGTTCTTCACCGGCTGGCGGTTTGACGGCCACCGACCGGTCTATGGAGTCCGCCGGCGTGTCGGCTGGCACCACCGCGTACTCGTCGCGCAGCTTGACGGCCCGCTCCAACAGTCGCGAGTGGAGGTAGAAGACGTCTCCGGGATAGGCCTCACGACCCGGTGGTCGACGCAGCAGCAGCGACAGCTGGCGATAGGCCTGCGCCTGCTTCGAAAGGTCGTCGTACACGACCAGGGTCGGACGCCCTTCGCGGTACATGAAGTGCTCGGCCATGGCCGCACCGGCATACGGAGCGATGTACTGCAGCGGCGCCGGGTCGGAGGCGGAGGCCGACACCACGATCGTGTAGTCCATGGCGCCCGCTTCCGCGAGCTTCTCGACCACACCGACCACCGTCGATTCCTTCTGGCCGACCGCGACGTAGACGCAGACCACGTCGTCACCCTTCTGATTGATGATGGTGTCGATAGCGATGGCGGTCTTACCCGTCCGGCGGTCACCGATGATCAGCTCACGCTGGCCGCGCCCGATCGGGATCATGCTGTCGATCGCCTTGAGACCTGTTTGCAGAGGCTCGTTCACCGGCTGACGGGCCGCAATCCCCGGAGCCTTGTACTCCAAAGGTCGCCGGTGCTCGGTCTCGATGACCCCCTTCCCGTCGAGGGGACGGCCCAGGGGGTCGACCACCCGGCCGATCAGCGGCTCACCGCAGGGCACGCTCAGCAGCTGTCCGGTGCGCCGCACCTCATCGCCCTCCCTGATGTCCAGATATTCACCGAAGATGGGAACGCCCACGGAGCCCTCTTCCAGATTGAAAACCTGGCCGAACTGTCCGTTGGAGAACTCCACCTGCTCGCCAGCCATGGCGTTGCTCAATCCATAGATCCGGGCGATGCCATCACCCACCTCCAACACCCGACCCACTTCGGAGAGATCGACCTCGTGTCGAAAGTTCTGGATCTCTTCGGTGATCACAGACGAGATTTCGTCTACCTTGAACTTCATCGCGTTACCCCTGAATCAATTGGCACGGCTACGGCTCTCGCTACTCACTCGACGATCCCACGAAGTAGGTCTCGTCCTTCCTGCTCTCCATCGATGCCCTGTCCAGAAACCGCGCTTCGAGCTGTCGCAGCTCTTTGGCCACACTGGAATCGATCTTCTGGTCCCCGACCAGGAGGATCATGCCGCCGATGAGCGTCTCGTCGACGGTCTCCATCAAAGAGGCCTCGCGGCCCGTGAACCGGGAGGTCGCCTCCAGCAACTGCTGGCGCAGGCTCTCGGACAGGGCGACGGCAGTTCGAACCGTCACCGTGATCCGCCCGGTGCGCTCCTCGAATTCCTGCCGATAAGCCTCTGCCAGCGCCCGAACCAGCCCGGAGCGACCTTTCCTGTTCATCACCTGCAAGGTGTCCAGCAGAATCTCGCTCATCTGACCCGCGAACAACCGGTCGAGCATCTGCTGCCGCTCTCCGATCTCTACCAGAGGAGAGGTCAGGAAGTTCTCGAGAGCGGGCTCTTTGTCGAGCTGCTTCACGAGCTCTTCGAGCTCTTCCTGGAGGCTCTCCGCGGCACCCTGCTGCTCGGCCAGCGCGAACGCCGACCGCGCATAGATGCGGGCCACAGCGATCTCCTGCTCGTTCGGTCTGGGTGATTCGCTCACGAGATCTTCAGTTCCGGTCCTGCCGGTTCAACTCTTCAATGGACTCTTGGATCAGGCGCTCGTGATCCTGGGAAGACAGCTCCCGCTTGAGCACCTTTCCTGCGATGTCGGTGGCCAACTCGGCGCTGGTCGCATAGAGATCCTTGATGGCCGATTGCCTGGCCAGGTCGATCTCCCGCTTGGCTCGGTCCAGCATCTTGTCGGCCTCTGTCCGCGCCGTCTCTTCGATGCGAGCCTTGGCCTTGTCGGCTTCCTGACGCCCTTGCTCGACGATCTTCGTCGCCTCGGTGGTGGCCTCTTGCAGCCTCGACTCGTATTCCTGCAGCCGAGCTTCCGCCGCCTCGCGATCGTTCTTGGCTTCCTGCAGAGAATTGCGAATGAACTGCTCTCGTTGCTGCAGGGCATTCAGCAGGGGCCCCCAGGCGAACTTACCCAGGACGACAATCACCAGAACGAAGATCACCAGCGTCCAGATGGCGTTGCCGACATCTCCGGCGAAGAGATTCACCTCCCCACCGCCCTCGGACGCCCACGCCAGGTTCGAGAACAACAATCCCGCAATCGCGGTACTCAGCCAGACTCGTCGCATCATGGTCGTATCACCTCACTAACCGGCTGGCTCCTGCTCGAAGGGGCGTCGCTCGACCCGACTCCGGGTCCGATCCGACGACCGCGAGCTCGCCAGCCATTCGGCTACTCTGCCAGTCGAATCAAAAGACGGCGAGCAGCGTCACCACGACCGCGAACAGGGTCGCACCTTCGATCAGCGCGGCGGTAATGATCATGGCCGTGTTGATCTGGCCGGCGGCTTCGGGCTGGCGGGCCATGGACTCCACGGCGCTGGCGCCAATCCTCGAGATACCCGCTGCACCGCCCATGATGACCAGTCCGGCACCGATGGCGCCGCCCAGCTTGCGTGCACCGTCCGTCGTCAGAAAGGTCGCACCTTCAGCCGCACCTTCGGCAGCGAAGGCGGCCGGAGTGAACATCAGGACGAGCCCGGCAACCATCAGACCCAGCGCAATTTTCGAGAACCTTTTGCTCATTGGAAACGTTCCCCTCGTTACTTTGACGACCGTGCGGGGGCGGTCGCCGGTTCGCTATCGCCTGCGCCGAGAGGCGCCTGAAGCCCAAGTACCCCGCTTGTCCATGGGGCTGGCGAAGTGTGTCGTTGCTTCTATCAATTCTGCGAACGCCTGAGAGATATCAGACGTGCGCCTCTTCATGATGCTCCTCATCGTGGTGGAAGACGATGGACATACCGATAAACAGCGTCGTCAGGAAGGTGAAGATAAACGCCTGCAAGAAGGCGACGAAGATCTCGAGCATGCTGATGGCGACACTACCCAGAACGACAGGCACGGCGACCGCAAAGCCGACAGCTGCACCAGCGGCCGCGCCGGCACTCATAATGAAGCCCAGCAAGACGGCCAAGAGAGTGTGGCCCGCAACCATGTTGGCGAAGAGCCGCACCGCCAGGGCAAACGTCTTGGCGAGCATGCCCAGCAGCTCCACGGGCACCAGGATCGGCGCCAACCAGAGAGGTCCCGGGCACAGATGGGCGAGGAAGTCCTTGCCGCCGATCCGCAGGCCATTGAAGACCATCATCAGCAGAGTGGTGATCGCCAGGGTAGCCGTGACCCAGATATTCGAGGTCGCGGTGCCACCGATCGGCCAGTGACTGACCAGTTGGGTCACCGGAGCCAGCGGGATCAATCCCAGCAGGTTCATGGTCAGAATGAAGAAAAAGACGCTCCAGATGTACTTGATGAAGCGATCGGTGTAGGGCCCGAGGGCCGGCTCGGCTACCTCCTTGCGAAGGTACTGGCAGATGGTCTCGATCAAGTTGGCGAACCCGGTCGGGACCATGCCCTCCAGCGACGGGTCGTCCTTGCGCCGGAACAGCGGCGGCAGAAAGATCATGAGAAGCAGACCCGCACCGAGGATCATGGCGATATGGTCGCTCATCACCGTGATCTCTCCTTGCGGAGTCAGGGGGCCCATGTCGGCCGGCACCGTCTTGATGGGGTGCTGAACGACGTGACTTAGAGGATTCGAGCCGGCTGCCATGGTTGTTTCTGCCTCACCTAGTTCTCTCGGGTCCTGGCTAGAACGAACAACACGTCGACAATCAAGAGAATCATGTAGCTGATTCCCACCCAGAGCAAGAACGCCTTGGGAGCCACCAGGCCGCTCAGCACCGCAGCCAAGGCACCCATGAGCGTCAGTCCCATTCTGATCGCCAGCGACAACAGGGCGGCAATGCCCTGATCCCGAGGCGCCCGAGGCCCAAATGCGACCTGCGGAAGACCACCGACGACGGCGGCCACCAGGCTCAGCCCACAACCCAGAAGCATGCCGTTCGTCGCTTCAGACCCACCGAGGTTGCGAGTCGGTACCCATCCGATGAGCAGCAATCCTGCAACCACTGCCACCATCAGGAGCACGAAACGCAAGTAGGAGCGGCTCGAAGCCGACCACCCGGTCTCAGGCATCCGAATCGCCTTCCCGTTCCCGACCTCGGTCTGTCGATCGTCTCTGCGAGAGCAGGGTGGCGCGGATCAAGTTGTACATACCGCCCACCAGCCCCAGCAGGGACCCGATCAACAGTCCGAGCGCTGGGTTTCCGTAGTACTTGCCTACCCAGTAGCCCACCAGGGCAAAGCCGGCGACCGCACCTGCCAGCTCGAACCCGAGACCGGCCAACCGTGTCGACGCTCGCCGTTTGCGCATGGGCTTCGGAGCTCTCGAAGGACCGATTGCTCTGTCAAGGAATCCACAGCCCGGGACCGACCGCAATCCATCCCTCTCGTCGGCGCGAGCTGACTCCACTCGGAGCCGGCGTAGTGTAGCAACCCCTACTTGCCATTTTCAACAGATTCCGAGCACTTCCAGGTCAGTACTCGTATCGAATTCGAGTGCCCGCCGAGAGGTCCTGCAGGACCACCCGGAGCTGGCGGCCGGCCTTGGTGAAGGTCAGCACATCGCCACCCGATCCCGAGCTTCGCCAACCACTGCTCGACAGCTGCGATTCCAGCGTAGCGCGGACTCCCTCGATGGGCGCGGAGGTGTCGAGCTCGACAAAGCGCTCGGTACCCGGACTACCGAAATCCACCAGACTCGAGGGTGAGAAGACCGGCACATCCGATGGAAAGTCCGAAGGCAGGATTCCGGCCATTTCCTGCACCGGCCGGGCAGCGGCGTACTCATCGAACTCGGTCGTCAGGCCCGCTTCCGGCCCCTCGTCCACCTCCACCGGTGCCAGTGGCTTCGATGCCTCCTCCCCAGGGGTCTTGTTGCCGCCACAGGCCCCGACCATCAAGAGGCTCGACAGCACGATTCCAACAAGCCTCATCGACATCCTCCTCGTTCCAACCCGTGTGCTAACCTGATTTGCCATGTCCTCGTCGGCTGTCAGAGCCGTGGTCGCCAGCGCCCTGCTCTCAGCATGGCTCAT
>JARFQS010000284.1 GCA_029287645.1 Thermoanaerobaculia bacterium
CGCGAGCACCGTTGCAAGGAGCGAGCTCTTCCTGGATACGCCAGACAACCCTCTCTGTGAGTCGACCTGGGAAGCGGCCCGAGCGGCGGTGGAGACGACCCTGGCCGCAGCCGACTGGGTCGCCGACGGACCTGGCCGGCGTGGAATGTCCGCGGTTCGGCCACCGGGGCACCATGCGGAACACGATATGGCGATGGGCTTCTGCTACTTCAACAATGTGGCGGCCGCGACGGAGTACCTGCGACGTGAAAAAGGTGCCCAGCGTCTGGCCGTAGTCGATTTCGATGTCCACCATGGCAACGGCACCCAGCACATCTTCGAGTCCGACCCCGATGTCCTCTACTTGAGCACGCATCGGTACCCTTTCTACCCCGGTACCGGCGCAGCGGAGGAGCGGGGGACCGAGGCGGGGGAGGGCTCGACCGTCAACGTCCCGTTACCCGCCGGGGCGGGCGATGTGGCCTTCGAGGCGGCATTCCAGAGCGTTGTCCTGCCCTCACTCCAGGATTTCCGTCCGGAGATTCTGGTGATTTCTGCTGGCTTCGATGCCTGGCAGGCCGATCCCCTCGGTGGAATGCGGGTCAGCGAGCAGGGCTACCGGGACTGGGGGCGCTGGCTAGGGGCAGTCTCGGAGGGGATCTGTGACGGGCGCTGCCTCGTGCTCCTCGAGGGGGGGTATGACATTGCCTCTCTGCCGGGCCTGCTATGGACCCACCTGCAGGCCCTCGACGGACAGGACTGAGACAGGTCGCGGGAACACCGCGAGCCTCTACAGATGAGCACGAGTTTCAGGGAAGAGCCTACCCCGGTCCTACTTGGGGAGGCTGGCGGTTTTTTCCTGCTCGCTGTCGCTCTCCAGCAGTAGCTGCCGGCGCGCCAACAAGCTCCTGGCATCCTCGAACAGTGTCAGGGCCTCGAGGATCTGGGGATCGCCCTCGGCGATGACCTCGTAGCGCGCCTCGATACCGAACGCCGAATTGAGCAGCTCACCTCGAAGATTGCGCCTAACCTCCTCCGCTACGGCGGCGTCCGAGGTCTCTTCGGTCAGCTCCTCGCGAGTGATGAGCTCCTCTTCGACCACCCAGTCGTAGAACTCCTCAAGGACCCGGTCCGAAACCTGCCATTCCCGGCTCTCGATCGGGTGTCGATTGGCATAGCTGACGGCGAAATCGAAGAACGCGTTCCTGCTGAGGAGGAGCTGCAGCAGGGTCGGGATCTCCTGCGGCTCGATGATCACATCTGGAGTGATGCCTCCCCCCCCGTAGACCTTGCGGCCCAGATCGGTTCGATAGGCCACGATCCCGGCCTCCGTTCCGTCCTCAGAGTCCATCTCTAATGGATCCAATCCGTTCGCGTGGGTGCTGTAGTCGAACCAGGAGCTGTAGTCTCGCTGGATGAGCCTGCCGGAGGGCGTGTAATACCTTGCCGTGGTCAGGGCCAGTCCGGCACCGTAGGAAAGACTGTAAACGGTCTGGACGAGTCCTTTGCCCCAGGTCTGGGTTCCGACGATGAGTCCCACGTCGTGATCCTGGATCGCTCCCGCGAAGATCTCTGCCGCCGATGCCGTTCCTTCCCCCACCAACACCACCATGGGCAGATCGAGTGCAGGCGACGGGTCTTCGGAGAAGTACTCCTGGTGGGAGTCTCTCGTGCGGCCCCGGGTCTCGACGACTTTGGACCCCTGCGGCAGGAACTGCTGAACCACTTCGATGGCCTGGTCCAGCAGGCCTCCACCGTTGGTACGCAGGTCGACGAGGAGCTGCTGCATGCCCTGGTCGCGCAGGACCTGAACGGCCTCCCTCACTTCTCGTGCGGTTCCACGGTTGAAATCGCTGATGGATATGTACCCGGTTTCGGGGCCGACCATGTATTGATAGCGCACCGAGATCTGAGGAATCTCATCGCGAACGATCGTCACCTCGAAGGGCTCCTCGAGACCCGGACGGCTGATCGTGATGGTCACCTCGGTGCCCTTGGGGCCCTTGAGCTGCCGCACGGCTTCGTTGATACTCATGCCCTCGGTGGTCTCGCCCTCGATCGCCGCAATGATATCCCCGGCTCTCAGTCCCATCCTGGAGGCCGGCGTGCCCTCGATCGGCGTGATGACGGTGATCTGAGCATTTCGTAGCCCGACGAGGATGCCGAGGCCGAAGAAGCTGCTCTGCTGTCGATCCCGCATCTGACTGTAGGCTTCGGCGGTCAGGAAAGAAGTGTGGGGGTCGAGGGACCGAACCATCCCATCGATGGAGGCGTTCACCAGGTCCTTGTAGCTCGTCTCTCCGCCATAGGTCTCGTTGGAGACCTTGAGAAGCTCGGTGTAGACGCGCAAAACCTCTCGCGCCTCGTGATTCAAGGCGAGAAGTCGGTCCCCGAACAGGCTCGCGACAAGCAGCGTCAGAGCGAAAAGGACAGTGGCGGTGAGTCTCCAGCGAGGTCGCACGCGCGGAGTGTATCACTGAGGATGGTGGACCACCGGCTTGACATTCCACTCCAGTCGCCAGATCATCGAAGGAAGGAATCTTTCGCCATGATTGGATCTTTGGGAATGCCGGAGCTGCTCTTTATCCTTGTTCTGGCACTGTTGATCTTCGGACCTCGAAAACTCCCCGATATCGGAAGGACCATGGGAAAGGCCATGGGCGAGTTCCGACGGGCCACGAGGGACCTGAAACGCACTCTGGATACCGAGATCTCTGCAGAGGAGGCGAGCCGGCCGGCCAACCCAGCGCAAGTCACCCCTGCGCCTCCCGCTGACACGTCGCCCGCCGAATCGCCGTCCACTACGCCGACACCTGTTGCACCAGAGCCCGGTTCCCAGCCAGCCCCTGTCACGCAGGCTCCCGCTCCGCCCGAGAGCCCCAGTTCCTCCGATCCGGCACCGACGGAAGGACCGTCGCGAGAGCCCGAGTAGGACCCACCGCTACGATGAGCACTCTCCCCGAACCTGGGAATCCGTCTGCCTCCGAAGAAGATCTGCAGCGGATGAGTCTGCTGGAGCACCTGGAGGAGTTTCGCCAGCGGATCTTCAAGTCGATCATTGCGGTCGGGATCGTGTTCGTCTTTTGTTGGTTCTTCGTCAGGGAGATCGCGGATTTCCTGGCCAGACCGATCTACAAAGCTCTACCCGAGGGAACTCGCCTGACCTTTCTCGGCGTCACCGATCCCTTCATCATCTACGTCAAGGTCGCCGCTCTCGTGGCCCTCTTCTTGGCCTCGCCGTTCGTTCTTTACCAGATATGGCGGTTCGTGGCCCCGGGCCTGTACCAGAAGGAGAGGCGGAGAGCGATACCGTTCATCTTCTTCGGATCGCTGTTCTTCGTGGGTGGCGGTGCATTCGCCTACTACGTCGCCTTCCCATTCGCTGTGGATTTCCTGGTCGGAATGGGTGCCGCATTTCAGCCCATGATCACTGTGGAGCGGTACTTCCGCTTCCTTCTCTATGTGATTCTGGGTCTCGGATTGATGTTCGAGCTGCCGATCATCATCTTCCTGCTGGCGCAGATGGGGGTCGTAACACCGGGTTTTCTGATCCGCAAGTTCCGTTGGGCTGTGCTGCTGATCTTCATCGCCGCAGCCTTCGTGACTCCCACCCCGGACGTAGTGAACCTGCTCATGTTCGCCCTGCCCACCATCGTTCTCTACCTTCTGGGCGTTGGCGCTGCAGCGCTCGTCATCCGACGCAAGAAGAAGCAGGAGAACGGGGAAGAGCAGGCGGAAGCGCAGGGCGAAGATTAGGATTCATCGGGACCCAGGACCCAAGACTCAGGACCTCGCGACGTCCATCGATTCTGTCGACAGGTGGCTCGATCTCAGCCGTCGAGGGTGAATCGGGAGGCGAGCCGCTCCCAGTCACCCCGGGCCCGCAGAAGGATCTCTACCATCTCGCGGACGGCACCATGGCCGCCGGAGTTCTCTAGAACTCGGTGAACGGCGTCCTTGACTTCTTGCGCGGCATCTGACGGAGCGAAGGAGAGCCCACTCTGCTGGAGGACGACGAGGTCGGGTAGGTCGTCGCCGATGAAGGCGATCCGCCGGGCCTCGGTCGAGTGGCGTTGGAAGAAGGCCTCCAGGCCTGCATGCTTGTCTCGGACCCCCATATCCAGGGATTCGAGTCCCAACTCGGTCGCTCGCCGCTCCAGAGCGGACGAGCTACGACCCGACAGGACCCCTACCTTGAGCCCGGCGAGTTGGGCCATCTTGATCCCGAGGCCGTCGCGGGCATCGAAACGTAGCTGGTTGTGACCTTGTCGGTCGTAGTAGAGGCCACCGTCGGTGAGGACACCATCCGCGTCGCAGAGGATCCATTCGAGCTCGGCCGCACGTTGGGCGAATTCGGTGTCAGGGAGGATCGACATGGTTCTCTAGAAAAGCTCCAGACCCCAGAGGTCGTGCAGGTGGACGATGCCTTCCAGCTCTCCGGCCTCGGTACAGACGAACAGAGAGGTGATGCGATTGTCTTCCATGATCCTCAGTGCCGCCGATGCCAGCTCATCGCGATGGATGACTCGGGGCTCCGTCTTGAGACAGTCTCGAGCGGTCTTCTCCAGCAGTCGACCGTCCTTTTCGAGGAGGCGACGCAGATCCCCGTCGCTGATGCAGCCCACCAGGCGCCTGTCGGAGTCGGTCACCGCGGTGATGCCCAACTTCTTGCGGGACATCTCGTAGATCGCTTCCCGCATCGGTGTCTCGAGGTCGACCTGCGGAAGATCCTCGCCGGTGTGCATCAGCTGGTGGACTTTGAGGAGACGCTTGCCGAGCTGCCCCCCGGGGTGTAGCTGGGCGAAGTCTTCGTGAGTGAATCCCTTGGCCTCCAGTAGAGCCATGGCCAGAGCGTCGCCGAGGGCCAGGGTGGCCGTGGTCGAAGCCGTGGGTGCGAGGTCGAGAGGGCAGGCCTCTTGGTCGATGGCCACTCGCAGGTGCAGATCGGCGTGCCTGGCGATCGGGCTGTTGCGTCTGGCGGTGATCGCGATCAGCGGCACGCCTAGTCTCTTCAAGGTCTCGACCAGTCGCAGGAGCTCTTCGGTGGTTCCCGAGTAGGAGGCGGCCAGTACGACATCTCCCGTTGCCAGCATTCCGAGATCGCCGTGAATCGCTTCGGCCGGGTGCAGGAAGAGGGCGGGAGTGCCGGTAGAGGAGAGGGTGGCGGCGAGCTTCTTCATGATGATGCCGCTCTTCCCCATTCCAGTGCAGACGACCCTGCCCTGGGTCTGCTTCAACAGCTCCACGGCCCGGTCGAAGTTCTCGTCCAGCTGCTCGACGAGACCCTGAACCGCGGCGGCCTCGATCTCGAGCACCTGACGGGCGATCTGACGGGGGTCCTTGGGTCCTGATTGGGTCACTTCGAACTATTCTCCTCGCCGAGGGCTCGCCGAACGGACAGAACGGATGCCAGCAGCGCTTCCGCCCGCTCGGGCTGCAACTGGGTCGTGCTGTCGGAGCGGGCTCGATCCGGCTGCGGATGAACTTCCAGGTATAGGCCGTCGGCTCCTGCCGCGACTGCGGCTCGAGCCAGAGGCTCGGCGAACTGACGTTGCCCTCCCGTCTCTTCTCCAGCCCCTGGCAGCTGCAGGGAATGGGTCACGTCGTAGATCACCGGAATCCCTTCAGCGTGCAGGATCTCGAAGCTCCGCATGTCGACCACCAGATTGTGGTAGCCGAAGGAGACGCCCCGCTCGGTCACGCTGACCCTCGAGTTACCGGTGCTGCGTGCCTTGTCGACGGCCCGACGCATGTCGTCGGGTGCCATGAACTGGCCTTTCTTGAGATTCACCGCCCGCCCGGTCTGGGCCGCTGCCAGGATGAGGTCGGTCTGCCGGCACAGGAATGCGGGGACCTGCAGCACCTCGCAGACCTCGGCCGCCCTCGCACAGTGGTTCGGCTCGTGAACGTCCGTCAGAACCGGCAAGCCGGTCTCGGTCGCGACCTGCAGCAACACATCGAGGCCCGCGTCGAGACCAGGTCCCCGGTAGCTCGCCAAGGAACTGCGGTTGGCCTTGTCGTAGGAGGCTTTGAAGATCACCGGCACGCCGACGCGGCTGCCTATCCTCTTGAGAATCTGCGCGATCTCGAGGGCCTCGCCCGGTTCTTCCAGAACACAGGGTCCGGCAATGACAGGCAGAGCAGATCCACCCAGGAGAACACCGGGTGCCAGCTCTACCGGGTCCACATTCATACGAGCTCCTCGAGTGCCAGGAAGTTCTGGCGTTCCCGCACGCGCTCTGGATCCTGCCGCCGTTCACTCTCTTCGAGAGCCGCCTTGATGTAGGAGACGAACAGCGGGTGCGGGTCGGTGGGTTTCGACTTGTACTCGGGATGAAATTGGCAGCCCAGGAACCAGGGATGATCGGTCAGCTCCACCATCTCGACGAACTTGCCGTCTGGGCTCATCCCGGCCACCTTGAGGCCACCATCGACGAGCTGGGGCAGGTACTTCTGATTCACCTCGTACCGGTGGCGATGGCGTTCACTGATCTGGTCGACGCCATAGGTGCGAGCCGCGAGGGTGCCCTCCTGGAGATTGCACGGGTAGGCTCCCAGTCGCATGGTACCGCCCATCTCTTCGACCCCGAGAAGGTCCCGCAGCTTGTAGATCACCGGATGTCTGGCGTCTTCGTCGAACGCGGTGGACGTGGCGTCCTCTAGGCCGCTGGGGTTGCGGGCGGCTTCGATGAGCCTGCACTGCATGCCAAGACCGATGCGGTAGTTGGGCACCTTCTGGTCCCGCGCGTACTGGCTGGGGCGAAGAGTCCCGGTGGGGCCTCGCGGGCCGAAACCGATGGGCACCAGCAGGCCGTCGACTTCGAATACCTCGCGCGGCCAGTTCCCAGCTTCGATCTCCTCGGCGCTGATGTAGACCAGCTCGACCGAGGCGTCGTTGGCGATGCCGCCATGCTCGAGGGCCTCGTTGAGGCTCTTATAGGCATCCGGTAGCTCGACGTACTTGCCGACGATGCCGATGCGCACGTGATGCTTGGGGTTCTTGATGCGGGCGACGAGCTCCTCCCAACGCGACATGTCACGCTGGGTCTGCGGTAGGTTGAGCAGCTCCAGAAGGATGTCGTCGAACCCCTCGCGGCAGAAGCTCAGCGGTACCTCGTAGATGGTGTCCACGTCCTGGGCTGCAATGACTTGGCGCGGCTCCAGGTTGCAGAAGAGAGCGATCTTCTTCTTGACGTCCTCGGGTAGCGGTCGGTCGCATCGACACAGGAGCGCGTCGGCGGTGATACCGATGGCTCTGAGCTCGCGCACCGAGTGCTGTGTCGGTTTTGTCTTCAGCTCGTCCGAGGTGGCGATGAATGGCACCAGGGTCAGGTGGAGATGAACGGAGTTGGTCTTACCGAGCTCCAGGCGTAGCTGTCGAATGGCCTCCAGAAATGGAAGAGACTCGATGTCACCCACCGTGCCGCCGATCTCGATCAACACTACGTCGGCAGTGTCGGACAGTCGCCGCATGGCATCCATGATCTCGTCGGTCACGTGGGGAATCACCTGGACCGTCTTGCCCAGGTAGTCGCCCCGTCGCTCCTTGTTGATCACCGCCTCGTAGATCTTTCCGGTGGTGTAGTTGTGTCCTTTGCTGGCCTTGGTGTTGGTGAAGCGCTCGTAGTGGCCGAGGTCGAGATCGGTCTCGGCCCCGTCATCCGTCACGAAGACCTCGCCATGCTGGTACGGCGACATCGTGCCTGGATCCACGTTGACGTAGGGGTCGAACTTCATGATGGTGACCGAGAACCCTCTGGCCTCCAGGATGGCGCCGACCGAGGCGGCTGCTACTCCCTTGCCGAGGGAGGACAGCACACCGCCGGTTACGAAAATGAACTTGGTTGCCATGCAGGATCCCCTCTTGGTTACGGCTCGAAATCTATTCGGAGGTCGCCGAGCCGCCTTTCCTCAGCAAGCTCTCCACTCTGTGCAGATCTTCCATTGTATCCACCCCAGCCGATGCCTGATCCACGATCATTACGCGAATTGCGATGCCGTTCTCGAGGGCCCGCAGCTGCTCTAAGGACTCACTCCGCTCGAGCGGTGAGGGCTCCAGCTCGGCCAGTCGGAGCAGGGCTGACATCTGATAGCCGTAGATCCCGACATGACGCCAGGTCGTTGCCTCTGCAGCGTTCCGTACATAGGGAACCGGACTGCGGCTGAAATAGAGCGCATAGCCCCTTCGATCCAGAACGACTTTCACGACATCGGGATTGCGGGCGTCGTCCTCGCCGGCTTCGGTGGCCAACGTGACCAAGGCATCACCGGGCTCCCGACGCAGATGTGCCGCGATGCGATCGATGGCCGCCGCCTCGATGAGAGGCTCGTCACCCTGGATGTTGATCACTGCAGCATCGCTGGGCCAATCGCGGGCGGCCCAGGCGATGCGATCGGTACCGCTGGCGCAATCGACTGGAGTCAACTCCGCAAGGCCACCAAAGCCGCGTACCGCGTCTGAGATTCGGTCGTCGTCTGTCAACACGACGATCTTGTCGAGTTGGGTCGCCTCGCTGGCTCGCCGGTAGACATGCTCGATCAGGGGGTGGCCGGCCAGCATGCGGAGTGGTTTTCCGCTCAGTCTGCTGGAGCCATACCTGGCCGGAATGGCACCGATGACCACACTGGGAGTGGCTTCTGGCGAGTCAGGCGCGATTTCTTCGGGGGGCACGGCCCAATGTACTGCGGCCACCCTCTACGAGTCAATGGCTCGCCGCCGAGAGGGGTCGCGAATCTGTTGCAGGAAGTGTCGGAGGGCCGGTTTCGGTGCTAGATTCACAGCCGACATGTCAGAGACTTCGACATCCAGAACTCCAAGAAAGCGTCAGAAGGGTTGGCTGTGGCTGGGTTCGTTGGTCTTCCTGCTCGTCGCATTGGCCGGCGCTGAACGGGCTCTCAGGTGGGCCGTCTCCCGAACCTCATTACCGACCGGGTCGGCACAGTGGATCTGGGCCGCGGTGGAAGAAGGCCGGGCCGAGCCGCAGACCTTCTATCTGGTGCGGGATTTTCATCTGGATTTTCGCGGCAGAAAGGGCCGTCTCCGGTGTCTCGCGGACGAGGAGTATGTCGCCATCCTCAATGGTGTACAGATCGGCGGTGGGAGATTCGATGGCGAGGGCAGCCTCGATGAGTACTCGGTGGGCAGGTTCCTGAAGCGAGGCAAGAACCGTCTTGTCGTCGAGGCGCGGAGCAGCCGTGGCAATGGCGGCCTGCTGCTGAGCCTCGAGGCGTGGGGGGGAGGAAAGTCCAGGACCGTCGTCAGCGATGACACGTGGCGCGTTTTTCGTCATCAGGAGCGCGGCCTCGGCCGGGCGAGGGAGGATCTGACTGAAGGTGAAGCTCCTATCGTCTGGGGGCCACCACCCATGGGTCGCTGGCCTGTCCCGACAGTGGCGCAGAGG
>JARFQS010000286.1 GCA_029287645.1 Thermoanaerobaculia bacterium
GGGTCGAAGGGGACCCCATTTGCCTCGATCGCCTCGAAACCGTCGACAGCCAGCGCCTCCATCAACAGCCGGTGAGTGTCTTGCATACCGGCGAGGAACTTCTCTTCCGTATCCGTCTGCGGCTGATAGGCCATGGCCGCATCGAAACTGTCGAGCGTCGGCAGAAGCCTTTCGATGAGACGCTGCGATGCCCGATCGACGATCTCATCCCGTTCGCGAGCAGAGCGCTTGCGGAAGTTGTCGAACTCCGCAGCGATCCGCTGTAGCGCCTCCAGGTACTCCGCAGCCTCGGCCTGGGCAGTGCCCAGGGCCGAGAGCAGTACGGGGATGGCATCCACCGGCTCCTCTGGAAGGTCTACCTCGGGGCCCTCGATGAGCTCGATGTCTTCCTCCGGCACGGGTTCTATCAAGTCCGTCTCACCGTTGCCGGGTGCGTTGAGTTCCGGAACGGTTAGATCGTCCTGCATCTCGTTGCTGTGATTGACTTCGTCGTTCACTACGCCTCATCACCTTCATCAACGATCTCGGCTTCGACAACGTCATCGCCGGCGGTCTCGGCATCATCGGCCGTCGCCGCGCTTTCTGCCGCGGATGCTTCGTAGATCTTCTGTCCGAGAATCTGCGATGCCTGCATGGTCTCTTCGCGTACCCGGTTCAACTCCTCGGCACTTGCCTGCTCCTCGAGCAGCTTGCGCAGCTCGGCGACCTTGTCCGTGATCGGAGCTCTCTCCTCGTCGGTGAGCTTGTCGCCGTGCTCCTCGAGCAGTTTCTCCGTCTGGTAGGCCGTGTGATCTGCCTGGTTTCTGGCCTCGGCGAGGGCCCGGCGCTTCTCGTCCTCATTGGCGTGCGCCTCGGCATCGGAGACCATCCGGTCGATCTCCTCTTGGGAGAGAGCCGTGCCGCCGGTGATGGTCACCTGCTGGCTCTTGCCTGTGCCGAGGTCCTTGGCCGAGACGGATACGATGCCGTTGGCATCGATGTCGAAGGTCACCTCGATCTGGGGTACTCCCCGCGGTGCCGGGGCGATGCCCGGCAGCTTGAAACGACCGAGGGAGTGATTGTCGGCGGCCATGGCGCGCTCGCCCTGCATGACGTGGATCTCGACCTCCGGCTGGTTATCGGCGGCGGTGGTGAAGATCTCGCTGCGTCGGGTCGGAATCGTGGTGTTGCGATCGATCATCTTCGTGAAGACAGCGCCCTCCGTCTCGACGCCGAGGGTCAGCGGAGTCACGTCCAGCAGCAGAATGCCGCCTACATCTCCCGTCAGCACACCTGCCTGAATCGCGGCACCGAGCGCAACCACCTCATCGGGGTTGACTCCCTGGTGCGGGTCCTTTCCGGCCAACTCCTTGACGAGCTCCTGGACGGCGGGCATCCGGGTGGAGCCGCCAACGAGGATGACGTGGTCGATCTGATCGACACTGATGCCGGCGTCCTTGATGGCCCGTTGGAACGGGGCGCGAGTGCGCTCCACTAGATCATCGGTCAGCTTGCGAAACTCGGAGCGTGTCAGCGTTTTGAGGAGATGGATCGGGCCTGTATCCGTGGCAGTGATGAAGGGCAGATTGACCTCGGTTTCCGAAACAGATGACAGTTCGATTTTCGCCTTCTCGGCCGCTTCCTTGAGACGGGTCAGCGCCATCGGATCCGTCGAGAGATCGACTCCGTGCTCGTTCTTGAACTCGGTCACGAGCCAGTCCATGACACGATCGTCCCAGTCGTCGCCTCCAAGGCCGGTATCGCCGCTGGTCGATTTGACCTCGAAGACACCTTCGCCGATTTCGAGCACAGAGACGTCGAACGTTCCTCCACCCAGGTCGTACACGAGGATCAACTGGTCTTCGTTCTTGTCCATGCCGTAGGCCAGCGACGCGGCCGTCGGCTCGTTGACGATGCGGAGCACCTCGAGGCCGGCAATCTGGCCGGCTTCTTTCGTTGCCTGCCGCTGGGCATCGCCGAAGTAGGCCGGAACCGTTATGACGGCTTCGGTTATCGGCTCTCCGAGATACTTCTCAGCGTCGCGCTTCAGCTTCATGAGAATCCGGGCCGAGATCTCCTGGGAGGAGTACGTCTTGCCATCGATCTCAACGGACCAGTCTTCGCCCATGTGCCTCTTGACGGAGCGAACGGTGCGATCCGGGTTTGTTATTGCCTGTCGTTTAGCTTGCTCGCCAACGAGCACGTCGCCGTTCTTGGCAAAGGCGACCACCGACGGCGTTGTGCGCTGACCCTCAGCATTGGCAATCACTTGGGGGTCACTGCCGTCCAGTACCGCAACGACCGAGTTGGTCGTGCCGAGGTCGATGCCTACCGCTCTAGCCATTTGGGTTCTCCTGTTCTGCCGCAGCCCGGATTGGGGCCCGTTCTTGTGTTGAGGATATGTTGAGTATACACAAAACGTATAACCTGAGTCCAGTGTTGTCATATTCCGAAACAATGACCCCGTGACTAGCTCACCTTCTGGTTACTGAGAGTGGCGGTCACCACACTTCTGGACTAACTTCGACAGATGTACAGGTGCCCGGGCTCCTGTTCGCTTCCCCGGTAGGAGTGTGGTTGTGACGTACGACCAGCGGGCCGATAGCGCCGCGCTACCCAAGCTGATCTTCTGGTTGATGGGGCTGTGGGTAGTTGTTGTGCTGGTCGCTCTGGTGTGGGGCGTTGACAACGCCGAAACTACGTTGCGAGAAGCTGCGCGCCAGGAGCTCGACGAGGCCGGATATAGCGTGTCGGTTGGCTTTTCCGGGCGTGATGCACGTCTGATCGGTACTGCGTCCTCTGCAGAGATCGCAGAGAATATCGAGCAGCTGGTCGATGCAATCCCCGGAGTTCGTATCGTCAACAATGAGATCGCCATCGTGGAGGTGGCGCCGCCCCCGCCTCGCAGTCCCTCCGTAGTCGTCTCGATCGTGAACGGGGTCGTGTCGATCCGGGGCTATCTTCCGAATGAGGAAGTCGAGTCGGATCTCGTTGAAGCGGCTGAGATGGTATTTGGCCCGGAACGAGTCATCAACGCGCTGGTCGTGGGGGAAGACGTTGCCGACCGGCCATGGCTCGGACGGATCCGTGATGTGTTCACCTATCTGGGTGAGCTGCGCTCAGGCAGCTCGCGGGCAACCGATGAAGGCTTCGTCGTAGAAGGCGAAGTCATCTCTGAAGCGGTCCGGGAGACGATCACCAATGAGATCAACCTGGTGCTCGACGGCCTGCTGCCCTTCAGTGCGGATCTCTCCATTGCAGTGCTTCCCCAACCCGTGTTTTCGGCATCCGGCCTGGATGGCACCATCGTGATTGCCGGCACTATGCCCGACGCTGAGACAATCGAGGGCATCGTCGAGGCGGCGCAGCGGCTTCATGCGAACTCGCGGGTGATCAGTACCCTGCAAGTTGCCGAAGTTGCCGGGCCGATGTGGCTCGAATCGATTCCGGGGCTGCTCGATGTCACCACCCGTCTCGATCCTTGGACTATCGACGTCGTTGCCGGCACGGTCACTATCACCGGACTCGGCGTAGATCAGGACCTGGTTGCCAGCATCGGGCTGCTTGCCGAAGAGGTGGTGGCGGACGAGTTGGCTGTGATCGTCGAGGTAGCGCTCGACCCAGATGCTGTGGCGCTGCAGCTTACGAGCCTTCTCGAGGGCGCGGGTCTCTTCCTGCCGGGGCAGGCAGATCTCACCGATGACGGGCGTGCCTTGCTGGACTCTGCGGTCGACATACTGCAGAGCAGTGATGACGCCGTGTTCGTTGTTGCGGGCCACACGGACAATCGGGGCGACCCGGTCGCAAGCAAGGTGCTGTCCGATCAGCAGGCGGAAGCAGTTGTCGAATATCTAGTCTCCGGGGGGATCTAGGCAGCGCGCTTGACGGCGATCGGCTACGTAGGTGAGAGACCGGTCGCCGGCAACGCAACCGAAGAGGGGCGAGCAAAGAATCGAAGAATCGAGTTTCTGGTTCGACGAGGAGACGGGTGATGCTCGACGGAACCGGGTGGGCTGCCGCGGAGATAGTGGCTTTCATGCTGATCGCCACGCTTGTCGGACTGGCTCTCGGCTGGATACTCGGTCGGTGGGTGCTCCGCGCCAACATCGGCAGGGAGTACGAATCCGCGCTGGAGGCTGCCCGCGACCAGGTCAGCGCTGCGAGGACCCAGCTGGCGGATACGCAAGCGGAGCTAGAC
>JARFQS010000299.1 GCA_029287645.1 Thermoanaerobaculia bacterium
AGCACGAGAGAGTGGCAGTCCCCAAAGCGCTCCTACGGAGCGTTTGACGGCACGGGTTTGGACGAGCAACTCAAGGCCCTGGGCGTCGACGAGGTGGTCGTCACAGGGCAACACACCCACATCTGCGTGCGTCACACCTCCTACGGCGCCCTGATTCGGGGCTACGACATCAAGGTTCCGAGCGATGCGGTCTGCGCATTCGAGGGCGTCGACGAAGACGATGCGCTCGAGTATCTGAAGATGGCGTATGGCGCCACCGTCACCACCGTCGAGGAGCTGCTGAGCGAATCTGCCGGTGTCCCCGCCTGAAGTGATCGATCGATTCAGGAAACGGACCTTGCGTCCTGGACTTTGGTCTCCACCGAGTCGTCAGTCCTTCTCGACCGACCGAAGATCGGAGAACCAGGGATGCTCACCGAACTGGTTTCGCGGCACCGGCTCGCCCCGAGTCACGTACCACTCGACTCCTCTTGTGACTGACGACAGGTACTTCTCCATCATCGGACGGACTCGGAAATGGTACGGAAACCACCGAAGCACGACAGGTAGGTTCTGGAGCATCCAGGGGTAGACCGCAATCCTCAGACCGCACTCCTGAGCCCCGGTCGGCGAGATCCTCCACGACACGAAGGACGAACGACCTGCAGGCCTGCCGATCTCCAGGTCGTAGCCGACCCCTTCGATCCACCGGCAGAATCGGCGCTCGAAGACCCAACCATTGAGGTAGTGAACCTCGTCCCGAGCCCCCTCACCTACCCATTCTCCAACCGGGTTGGCAGCGCAGTAAGGATGGCAAGGCTCCAGATAGCCCGGCGTCGAGATCACGCGCCACACCTCTTCCGCTGAGGCCGCGATCACCCGAGACGCAACGACTGGCCAGTGAAAATTCGGTTTCGGGTCATCTCTGCGTGTCATGATGAACTGCCTGTGACCATCAACCGCCAGAAGAATGGGCCTCCAGCTGATGAATCGTAACCCGGGTCACGTGCTTCCGGGCAGGCATATCCCGAACTCATAGACAACTAGCTATATCCACCCCATGGGGTGGTGTACGAGTCTCTTCCGAGGAGTACCCTTGGATGATCAACAGGCCCCGCCATACCTCTGTTTGGGGGAGCACGAAAATGGTCGACTACCTGCTGACGGGCCAAGAGGCCCGCCGTCGTTCGCGTACACGGAGGTCAGACCTGAGATTGATCAGGCCCGTGGCTGGAGAGGTATTGGACTTCAGTCCCCTGGGCCTGGGAATCGAGTCCGCGGATGCACTCAGGGTGGGTGAGTCCTACTCACTGCTCTTGAGGCGTGGCATGAGGAGGAAAAGAGTGACCGGGCGGGTAGCGTGGTGCAAGCTCACCAAAACCGAGCTGGTCGGCGCGAGAACGGCTCAACCGTTCTACAGGTCTGGAATCGAGATCGATCACCTGGAGCCCTCCGCCTGGAGATTCCTCAGCTCGGCGGTGTCCGACTCTCCACTCTCGCTGCCCTGGCCTTAGTCCCACTGGCGTTAGGGAAGACCGAGTAACCGCTTGCTCCGGTTTCCCTGACACAGGGCCGGACTGGCTCCCAGGCCGGGAAGTCGATCATCCAAGTTGTTCACCAGAGGGAGAAGATCCATGGCGAGCAAGGTCACATGGTTGCGGATCAGCTACTGGGCAGGGGTGATTGGCGACTTCGCGATCGCAATACTCGTCTTGATACCCGAGAGAATGGGCGTGCCCTCTTACGTCTATCCCATGGGTCTCATGAGTGCCGTGGCGTTTTCCTGGGGCTGCATGCTGATCTGGGCCGACAGGCAGCCCGTTGATCGCAGATGGGTGCTTCTGCCGACGATTCTGGTTGGCGTCATGCTGCTGCTCGCGGTACTCCTTTCGATCTATGTGGGAGCCATCCCACTCGAGAGAGTCTCGATCAACCTCTTCCTGTTGCCAGCGGTAGTGATTCTCTGGAGTTTCAGCTACCACATTTCCAGAGATCTTGAAACTCAGACGAGTAGCGGCAAATAGCTGTGGCAGGGCTCGGACGCTCAACCCCTCTCGCAAATCCTCGAGCCCTTTCGTTTGTTGGCTCCAGCAGCGTTCCTTAGACCCGAGCCGACTTCTGTATACTCAGGCAGCTTCACGAATTCAAAGGAGGTCTGAAGATGCGGAAGAGTCTGCATATAGCGTGGCTTTGCCTGCTCGTACTGGTCTTGGCATCACCCTCATTGGCAGGTGACCTGACCGCCCAGAAGGTCTTCGATCAGCTGAAGGGTCTCGAAGGTAGATGGGAAGGACCGATGGAAGGCGAAGGCCAGGAGGCGAAGGAAGAAGCCGAGGCCGCAGGTCTCGCGATACATGAGATCCAGGTTTCGGCTGCGGGCAACGTGGTCATGGAAACGATGGGCCCGGGCACAGATCACGAGATGATCAACATGTACCATCTCGACGGCGACGACCTTCTCCTCACCCACTATTGTGCGGGCGGCAACCAGCCCCGGATGCGACTCGACCTCGAGGAGAGCACCGCGAGCACCCTGGTTTTCGATTTCGTCGACGGAACCAATCTCGACCCAGCCACCGACCACTACATCGGCTCCGCCCGGATCGAGATCGTCGACACCGATCAGA
>JARFQS010000300.1 GCA_029287645.1 Thermoanaerobaculia bacterium
GGGGTGCCCTCATCGATGATGTCGCTCTGGCGAAGCTGGTCAAAGGAAGGGGCAGCAGGATCTGGCTCGGCCTCGATGAGAGCATCCGCTCGATCCGGGCCTACACGGGGATCCGTGAGTTGTGGCACATGGTGTCGCGAAATGCTTTCGTGCAGCTCGGCTTCCGGTTCGAGCTCCTGATCCTGGTGATTCTGGGCCTGGTTGCCTTCTTCTTGGGGCCACCCCTACTCATTGGAGTGGCTGGCACGGAGGCCGCAAAAGGAACCCTGACCAAGACAGCGAGCCTGCGTATCCTCATTTGGGCGGGTGTGGCTTGGCTACTGCAAGCAAGGTCCCTACTGCCGTCGATTCGGCACCATGGGGTGCCCGCCGGCTTCAGTCTCACGCTGCCGCTGGCAGGGATGCTGTACGGCCTGATGACTTTGTCCTCCGCCGGGTCCCACCTCGTCGGTCGGGGACAGAAATGGAAGGGACGAGCCTACCGCGGGCCAGGGAACCCCAGCTCCGAGTAGCGGCCCTCGCCGAGTACTGCGATAGCGAGACGCATCAGGGAGAGCCCGGTTCCGAGCCATTCCAGCGCGACATCTGAAGGGTGAACGTGGCGGCCCAGAGCACCGCGAGGGCGATCTTGGATCCGTTGGCCAACGGGGGATTGAGGAAGACCGTGAACCCGACTACAGATGCGGGGAGGTGGCGCAGAAGCCAGGTCCAGACGGGACCTATCGGAGCCAGGAAAAGGGAATTCGGCACGCCCTGGATGGGACCCTCTGCGTGTCGGGAAATCTCGCGTTCTCGGCTCAGCCGCGGTCTATCTGGTCGTCAGAGAGCCGGAAGATGAGGGTGGTCCGTCCAGCCGTGATCTGATCCCCAGGCAGGAGCTGGCTGTAGCGGACACGGTTGTTGTTCAAGAAGGTCCCATTGCGGCTCTCGAGATCCCTGACGAAGAACTCCGATCCAAAGGCTTCAATCTGGAAATGATTCGATGAGACCGAAGGGTCGGCGAGGTTCACATCGGCCTCCCTGCGTCCAAAAGACGTCTTGGCCCGAACGATCGGTCGCCTCTCCTCACCGGGTCGAGCCCCGAGGATCAGCAGATACGGTTGGGACTCCAGATCCAGAAACGGAGAAGGGAGTCGAGCCCTTTCACCGATGAGCTCCGTTCCGGTGAGGGTGGCGTCGACCGGCTCTTCAACCTCACCTTCCTGACCGGGCTCCAGTTCGTCCATGATCGAGTTCATCATCAGGGCCGGTTGGAATACGGTGTCCGCAGGGTTCGATCGGTCCGCGGTCGAGTCTTTGGGTGTCGATTCTCTCTCTGTGGTGTGGGTCTGGATCTCTATCTCGTCGGTGAGATGTGCTGCGGCGACGCCGGTAGCTTCTCTGGCAGGTGGTTCTGCCGTATCGGTTCGGTGCGCTGGAGAGCCGCAGATCGGACATTTCCAGACGGTCCGGTGCTCGTCTCCGTCCGCCGAGGAAACGGGATAACCGCATGCGTCGCAGGTGATTTCCATGGGCCCTACTCCTTCCAGCGCAGCCGCAGGTCACTGCTCTTTCGGTTGAGGGTTACCTTCAGGACCCGCTGAGCGCCGGCGGTGAAATGACTGCGAATGCTCCTCGAAGTCTCCAGCTCCAAAGAGGGAACGGAGACCCTGACTTCGAGTGAGTGCTGGCCCTCGGGTACCGGGATGATTGCCATCACGTCCTTTCCCCTGGCCCAGGCCACGGGATTGATGGGGCGCTTGAGAGGTTCGGACCAGACGACTTCGCCATCGAGCAGCACAGACAGATGAGCCTTCTCATTCTTGTGCCGATAGTGAAGCTCCACCACAGAAACTGCTGGAGCGCTGGAGGCCGGGGGCCTGGAGTCCTGTGGAATTGCGTCGGGTTCGGGCTGGGGTGGCGGGGTATCCGAAATCGGCTGGCTGAACAACGTCACCGGAGCGAGGGTCGGCTCGGGGGTCTCGGCCACCGCGGTCTCGGGCTCGAGCGTGCGGCGAGAGGTGCCATCCGCTCGAGCCGGATTCCGCTGTGGGACGGGATCAGGAGACCTCTGGGTCTTCCGGGACGCCTCGACGGTCTGCTCTGTTGGAACCTCCGGTGGTGCCTCGACAGACCTTGCTGCAGCGACCTCTTCGGGTTGAAATCGATCGCCGAGCTCGGGTATCAGGATCATCTTGGAGGCGCTGTTGGAGGACGCTGCACCTTGCCCGAGTGTCTGCAAACCGAGCCAGGAGAGACCCACCAAAAGTCCGAGGATCAGCGCTGAATACATCAACCAGGCCCGCCCGTGTCGCTTCTTGGGAACCGGTGCGGACAGCTCGCGCGGTTGGATCGTGGCTGTTGCGTGAACCGATTGGACCTGGCGAGTCACCGGCTGTGAGGTCTCGGTATCCGCTGCACCGAGCCGGAGGGTCTGCGAGTACATGCTCTCCGATTGAGCCGAGCCGACCGCCTCGACGGCTCTGGGAAACTGGAGTATCTCCCGGGACTGGGTTCGTACTTCTGGTGCTGCCGCTTCGAGATCGTCGGAGGAATCGCCCTGCAAGAGCTCCTGCACGTCCGTTAGCGCTTGAGCGAACTCGTCCCCTGTTTGATACCGACTCCCGGCGTCCTTTTGCAGTGCGCGCTCCGCGATGGCCGCGAGCTGTTGGGTGGCAGGAGTGTTGGGGAGCTGCATCGGACGGGGATCCACCTTGAGGATCTTGTAGACGACCTGCACGAGCGAATCGCCAGGGAAGGGAAGCTCTCCGGTCAGGCACTGATAGAGGACGGCACCGAGCGAGAAGAGATCGGAGCGTCCATCCAGGGGCTCGTCCCGCACTTGTTCTGGGGACATGTAGGCCGGCGTGCCGAGAACATGGCCCGATGTCGTATGGGTCTCGGTCATGATCTTGGCGACCCCGAAGTCGGAGACCTTGGGGCGGCCTTCCTTCTCGATCAGGATGTTGGAAGGCTTGATGTCACGGTGAACCCTACCCTTCGAGTGGGCATAGTCGAGAGCGCGGGCCACCTTGGCGAGAATCTCCATCGTACGGGCGCCCGAGAGCCTGCCTTTCTCTTCCAGGTGGCTGCGAAGGGAGCGACCCTGAACCCACTCCATCGCGATGTAGGGTAGGCCGGTCTTCTGGTCGCTGGCAGCATCGTAGACCCTCACGATGCCAGGATGCGAGAGCTTGCCGACCGCCCGTGCCTCGAGAAGGAATCGGTTCTCGAGCTCCGCTTGCTCACGCGTATCGAGGGTCCAGCCTTTGAGCACGACCTTGAGCGCGATCTGGCGATCCAGGTTCGGATCGTGCGCCAGGTAGACACGACTCATCGCACCGGCACCGAGCTCGCCGACGATTTCGTATCTGCCAATCCGCTCCAGCAATTCCACTTGCACTTGCGCTCCCTGTGATCGGTGCTGAGATCAGCCGGTGGATTGTGAACAACCCAACGTCCCCACGGTAAGGGGTATTGTCAATTCCCATCAAGGGAATTCGCCACAAGGGGCGGTTTTCGAGAAACTCGGTTGGCGGTGCGGGCTCAGGAATCTGAGCGGGATGAGCTGCGGAAGACGATGCAGTATCGATCAGCGTCGCCGTTCCAGTCATCGTGTCGAGCCACCAGTTCGAAACCGTGGCGGGTCATCTCATCGACCAACTCGTCGGGCGGAATTCCGTGACCGCCACGATCGGGGACCCCTTCGAGCGTGCGCCAATGCGATTGGGGCAGGATGTCGATGACGGCTAGCTGCCCACCTGGCGAGAGGGATCGCCGCAGGCTGCTGAGCATCGAGGTCGGATCGACGAAGTGGTGGTAGACCATGCGCAGCAGAATCGCATCGCAGCAGGCGTTGGGTAGGCGGGATGTCTGCTGATCGCCGAGGATTACAGTGACGTTGGAGAGCTCGGACGTTTCGACCTTCCGCTCGATGGCCCGGATCTCGGCGCTGTCTACCTCGGTGGCGAAGACATGGCCAGAATCTCCAACGCGTTCGGCCATTGCGAGGCTCCAATCGCCATCGCCGGCGCCGACGTCGGCGACCTTCGAGCCCATCGTGATGGAGAGGACTTCGGCGATCCTGTCGATCTCATCGGCTTCGGCAGTTGGTGGCCGACAGCCGACGACCAGCACGGCCGCGACCAGGGCGATTGTGCGCAGGGACTCGGTGAACCTGTCCATCCCGCTACAAGATACGAAGCATGGGCGAAAAAGATTCGACCCGGCGTGCTCGCGACCCTGGACAACTCTTCGGAGCGCCCCGGACTGGGGGCACGAGCCGACACCAGGCCATTAGGCCCCTGATCAGCCCGCTCGCTCCTGGGGGTCGGATTTCGAGCCTACTGCAGAACGACCAACGTGACCCGCCGATTCATGGCTCGGCCGTCCTCGCTGTTGTTGTCCGCGATCGGAGCCGTCATTCCATAGGAGATGATGGACATCCTATGCAGCGCGATTCCTCCGGTCTGACTGAGGTATCGGCGTACCTCTTCTGCTCGCCGCTCACCGAGCATCACGTTGTAGGCCGGATCTCCGATGGAGTCGGTGTGACCCTGGATCTCGATGAAGACGTTCTCGTCTCTCGCCCTGAGCTCACTGACGAACTGGTCGAGGGCCGCCATGCCTTCCGGAGAGAGAGTGGCTTCGTTGAAGCCGAATCGGACCTTGTCGTCTGAAAGAACCGTCTCGTAGAGGAATTTCCCCTCGGCCAGTTGACCTGCGGCCATGGCCCTGTCCAGTGCTTCCTGAGCGGTCTGGGAGATCTGGGTCATCTCCTCTTCCTGCATGTCGAGGCGAGTCTGATTCTCTTCGACCTGTCCCTCGATCCCGTCCATGCGCTCTGTGGACGTGGCTGAGTGGCTCTCGAGCTCGGTCCTTACATATTTCTTGCTGGCGCAACCTCCTGCCACGAGTGCCGTGACGAGGACGGCCAGCAGAGTCGAGCGTTTCCAGGTGTCTTTCACGATGTCTCTCCTTGAGGTCCGTTGCCTAACTCTTTGCGGAGCCGGCCTGCTTGCCGCTGCGGGGTTGCATGCGCCACAGCAGCCAGGCAGTGGTGCCCGCCCAGCCCAACAGGGCCGCGAGCGTCGTCCACAGCCATAGGGACGTGACTGACCGGGTGTCTGCCGCCACATCGCCGGCGTCGGGCAGGGCTGCTGCCGATGTTGACTCTGCCGGGCTGGCGGTCGGCTGCAGCACCGGGGGTGCGATCCGCAATGTCCTGGCGGGCACCTCGGCATAACGCAGCTCGTTGGCAGCGGTATCCCACCAGGGCACGCGCAGGGCCGGTATCTCGA
>JARFQS010000115.1 GCA_029287645.1 Thermoanaerobaculia bacterium
CTCGGGAGCCTTGATGTCCTCGAGGTTGATGCCGCCGAACGTGGGCTCGAGGGTCTGGCAGATCCGGATGATCTCCTTGGGGTCCTTGGTATCGAGCTCGATATCGAATACGTCGACGTCCGCGAAGCGCTTGAAGAGGACTCCCTTCCCTTCCATGACCGGCTTCCCCCCAAGGGCGCCGATATCGCCGAGTCCCAGGACTGCGGTGCCATTGGACACCACCGCCACGAGATTGCCTCTACCGGTGTAGCGGTACGCCTCTTCAGGAGCCTCGTGAATTCGGCGGCAGGGCACGGCCACCCCGGGCGTATAGGCGAGGGACAGATCGCGCTGGGTGATGCAGGGCTTGCTCGAGATGACCTCGAGCTTTCCCGGGCGTCCCTTCGAGTGATAGTCGAGAGCTTCTTGATCACGGATCATCATGACAATCGTCCTCCTCGGGACTCTCCCTCAGTGGAGGTCCCAGCCAACCGAGACTGTGACACCGGAAACCCGGCGCCGCAACGCCCCGATTAGGGAGTCTGAACCTACTCCATGGGGTAGGCCGCAAATGGCACTTTAGGCTGTCCTCCAATCAGGCTTGATAACGACGGTCGAGGGCCCGATATTGGATCGCTTCGGCCAGATGCTGGGGCTCGACGGCCGGCGAATCCTCTAGATCGGCTATGGTGCGAGCTACCCTGAGAAGACGATGCACGGAGCGGGCCGATAGACCGAGCTTTTCGAAGGCCGTCTCGAGGAGCGACCTGCCGGCTCCGGACAGCCTGCAGGCATGCTGAAGAGCATCTCCGGAGAGGGCCGAGTTGTAGGGGGTCGGGAAGCCGGTCTCGAAGCGGGTCCTCTGCAGAGCGCGAGCCGCAGCGATGCGCGAGGCCACCGACTGGGTGGTCTCGCCAGTGTCGTCGTCGAGCTCCTCGAGGGAGATCGAAGGCACTTCGATATGTAGGTCGATGCGGTCCAGCAGGGGACCCGAGATCTTCGACCTGTATCGCTCGACCTGCGTGGGAGGACAGACACACTCGTGCCGGGTATCACCCAGGTGCCCGCACGGACAGGGGTTCATCGCCGCCAGAAGTATGAAGCGAGCTGGGAACCGCATCCGGGCGCGAGCTCGCACCACCGTGAGCTCGCCTTCCTCCATGGGTTGGCGCAGGGCCTCCAACGCGTCGCGACGGAACTCGGGAAGCTCGTCGAGAAAGAGCACTCCGTGATGGGCCAGGGTGGCTTCGCCGGGCCGAGGGAAGCTCCCTCCCCCCACCATCCCGGCAGTGCTGATGCTGGGATGAGGGCTGCGAAAGGGGCGGGTAGACAGGAGTCCGATGGGTGGGTCCGCTGCCACGAGTGAGTAGATCTTGGTCACGGCGATCGCTTCGGGACGGGTCAGACGCGGCAGTAGCGGGGGAAGTCGGCGCGCCAGCATCGTCTTACCGGCGCCTGGCGGTCCGATGAGAAGCATATTGTGACCTCCTGCGGCGGCGACCTCCAGAGCTCTCTTGGCGGCTTCCTGGCCCCGCACCTCGGCCAGATCCGGCCCTCGAGCTCCCGACATCTCGAGGGTTCCTTGTCTCTGCCGAGGTGAGACCGGAGACGTGCCTACCAGGTGCTCCACGGTCTCGGCCAGGTTGCGGACCCCGACGACAGGGACCGCTTCGAGCGCAGCAGCTTCGGCGCTGTTCGCAAACGGGAGAAGGACCTCGTTCGCTCCCTGGTTGTCTCCGAGCTCTGCGATCGCCAGGGCTCCCCGAATCGGTCGAATGTCGCCATCGAGCCCCAGCTCACCGCAGAACAGACGTCGGTCGAGACAGTCGGGAGGAATCAGGTCGTAGGCCGATAGCAGCGCCAAGGCGATGGCAAGATCGAGGTGATTGCCCTCCTTGCGAACGTCGGCTGGCGCGAGATTGATGACGACCGCGCGAGGCTCGAGCTCGAAGCCACAGTTGCGGATCGCCGATCGCACCCGCTCGCGACTTTCCCGCACGGCAGTGTCGGGCAAGCCGACGATCTGCATCTGTGGTAACCCGTTGTGCAGGTCGACCTCGACCTGGATCGGAATGGCCTCCACCCCCCATGGCGAGGCCGAAGTGGCACGGGCCAGCATCCTCTTACTGGACGCGAAAGAGCCAGGCAATCGCACAGGAGTGCGGAGGTCATTTCCCTGCCTCGCTCGAATCGAGGTCTCCACCCCGTCTCCGGAGACCTCCGGAAGGCTCCGTGAGGAGGTCATCGCTGGTGGTATCGTTCGAGTGAGAGAGCAGCAGGTACTGGATGCGGACAGGCGGCCATTTCAGATGATCGAGCTGACAGGTTCAGGATTGACTCTCGAGCAGTTCGCTGCTGTCGTTCACGAGCAGGAGCCCTGCGAGATCTCCGACCAGGCTCGCGAGGCTTTGAGTCGATCGAGAGAGGTGATCGAGCGTCTCGAAGAGCGGGCCATGGAGGGAGATCCGATCTACGGTGTGAATACGGGCTTCGGTGATCTGGCCCGGGTGCGGATACCTCAGGATCAGATCCGCGTGCTGCAGGAGCGACTGGTGATGAGCCATGCGGCGGGGGTCGGTGAGCCTCTGCCGTCCGAGGCGGTCCGGGGCATGCTCCTGCTGCGAGCCAATGCCTTATCGAAGGGATACTCGGGCGTGCGGCCGGAGTTGGTGGAGTTCCTGCTGGCCCTGCTCAATCAGGATCTTCTGCCGGTGGTGCCAAGTCGCGGTTCCGTGGGAGCGAGCGGCGATCTGGCGCCCTTGGCCCACCTGGCCCTGCCGGTGATCGGTCGCGGCCGGGTGCGTTTCGCGGGCGAAGAGATGCTGACTTCCGAAGGCCTGAGGCGGGCTGGGCTCGAACCCATCGGCCTCGAGCCCAAAGAGGGCCTGGCGCTGATCAACGGCACCCAGGCCATGAGCTCCCTGCTGGCGCTCGCGGTGTTGGAAGTCCGCCGGTTGGTCAAGGTTGCGGACCTCGTGGGAGCCATGAGCACCGAGGCCCTCCTAGGAACCGATACACCCTTCCAATCGCGCATCCACGAGCTCAGGGCTCATGCGGGGCAAGAGGCCAGCGCGGCGAATCTCTGGCGCCTGATGCAGGACTCGGGGATTCGTGAGTCCCATCGGCAGAACGATCCGCGCGTCCAGGATCCCTACTCGGTCCGCTGCATGCCTCAGGTTCACGGAGCGGTCCGCGACGTTCTGGCGGATGCGGAGCGGCGCCTCATCACAGAGATGAACTCGGTCACCGACAACCCGCTCGTGTTCGCCGACGATGACGAGATTCTGAGCGGCGGCAACTTCCACGGCGAGCCGATTGCCATGGCGGCGGACTTCCTGGCCGTGGCGACCGCCGAGCTGGGCTCCATCAGCGAGCGTCGCATCGACAAGCTGACGGATTCCGTCTTCTCTGGACTGCCGCCGTTCCTGACCGAAGATCCCGGGTTGAACTCGGGGTTCATGATCGC
>JARFQS010000312.1 GCA_029287645.1 Thermoanaerobaculia bacterium
ATAAGAGACAGACATTCACTCGGCCGACCCTTGCCGTGGAAGGCCAACAGGCATAGCCTTTGGAGTGAAGAAGAACCAAGGCCCGAGCTCTTCCGAGTCGGGCTCTCCGCCGCGCTGACAACAAGTCTGAAAGGAAGACGACTCATGAGGAGATTCAGTGGCATTCTGATGGTGGCGGTTCTCCTGGGGTGTGCCCCGGCAGCCCAAGAGGAGGCTGTGAAATCGACGGACGGACCGACCGTAGCAAGCGATGTCACAGAGAGGCTGGCCCAGTTCGTGCCGACCGACCTGGTTGCCGACGTCTCGAGCCTTTCGGAGGACGAGCTGGAGGTCCTGGATCTGTTGGTGGAAGCCGCCCGGTCGATGGATGAGATCTTCCTGCGTCAGGTCTGGCAGGGCAACCCGGAGCTGCAAGGGGAGCTGCAGGGAGTCGAAGGTCCCGATATGGATGCGGCCCGCGCCTACTTCACCGTCAACTTCGGACCGTGGGACCGCCTGGATGAGATGGCGCCTTTCATCGGGGACATGGCACATCCGCCAGGTGCGGGCTACTACCCGGTAGACATGACCCGGGATGAGTTCGAGGCCTGGATTGCCGAGCACCCGGACGATGAAGAGGCCTTCACCTCCGAGTTCACAGTGATCCGGCGTCAGGAGGGTGGGCTCGTTGCGGTGCCCTACGCCGAGGAGTACCGTCCATGGCTGGAGCCGGCGATCGCCAGGTTGCGGGATGCAGCGGCAGCTACGGACAACCCGTCGCTCCAGAGCTTTCTGTCGTTGCGCGCCGACGCCTTCGAGACCGACGACTACTACGACAGCGACGTGGCCTGGATGGATCTGGACTCACCCGTCGAGGTCACAATCGGTCCCTACGAGACCTACGAGGACAGCCTCTTCGGCTACAAAGCGGCGTATGAGGCCTTTGTCACCGTGGCCCTCCCGGCAGAGTCGGCGGCGCTAGAGGGATTCAAGCAAGAGCTGCCCTGGCTGGAGATGAACCTGCCGATCCCGGAGGAGCACAAGAACCTGGATCGCGGTACGGAGAGCCCGATCAGGGTGGTCGATGTGTTGTTTGCCGCTGGCGACACCAAAGCGGGAGTTCAGACCTTGGCTTTCAACCTCCCCAACGACGAGCGTGTCCGCGAGGCGAAGGGGTCGAAGAAGGTGATGCTGCGCAACATCCTCCGAGCCAAGTTCGACAAGATCCTGCTTCCCATCGCCGAAAGGGTATTGGCGCCGGAGGACCAGGCTCGAGTGTCGTTCGATGCCTTCTTCAATGAGAGCCTGCATCACGAGCTGAGCCATGGTCTGGGGCCTGGCACCATCGAGATCGATGGGCGTGAGACCGAGGTCCGTCTGGAGCTCAAGGAGCTCTACTCGACGATGGAGGAGGCCAAGGCCGACGTCATGGGGATCTACAACATCCTCGCCCTGGTCGAGAAGGGGGTCATGTCGGAGGATCTACGCGAGACCCTGGAGGCGACCTATGTGGCGGGGCTGTTCCGCTCGGCGCGATTCGGCGTGCATGAGGCGCATGGACAGGGGGTGGTGTCGCAGTTCAATTACCTTCTGGAGAAGGGTGCTCTCGAAGTCGACTCCGAAGGGCGCTTCCACGCGGTGTCTGAGAAGTTTCCGGCCGCAATCGAAGCCCTGCTCGAGGAAATGCTGATGCTCCAGGCCACCGGAGACTACGAGGCAACGGCGACGTTCCTCGAGACCTACGGCCAGGCTTCGGAGCCGCTCCTGAGAGCGATTAGCCGTCTGGACGATGTGCCGGTAGACATCCGCCCCAGCTACCCGCAAGCCTAGGAGGGGTTGAGGTGGCCGGCTCTCCGCCGGCCGATCTTCGAGGGCTTGAGGGTTGAGCCAGCTGTCGTGCCTCCAGCTGGCCTTTGAGGGCTCGGGACCTGGGTCCTGGGCGAATCGGATTGATCGTGTGTGGGTCCGACGTGGGGCCCCCAGGGGGCTTGTTCTCCCTTCCGCTGCAAGAACCCCCTGGAGGTCCCCACGCCGAACCCTTGGCGTCGCTATAGGTTCCGTGTTCAGCTGTTACTTCTAAGCCCCTACGCCCTTAGGCCCTTACGCCCTCAACTCGCTTCCAGTCGGCTGTCGTCAGGAGTGGTTCGTCTGGTGGACCAACTTGCCGTTCTTGATGACGGCGCTTACGAGATTGATGCCGTAGTGGTAGGCCAGGTGCAGGAGATTGGGGGCAGCGAGGACCACCAGGTCGGCCTGCTTGCCGACCTCGACGGAGCCGATCCGGTCGCCCAGGCCCAGGCAGCAGGCGGCGTTCAGGGTGGCTGCGGTCAGAGCCTCCTCGATGGAAAGCCCGAGCTCGTAGACCGCCAGCACGAAGACCATCGGCACCGACTCGGTGAAGGAAGATCCCGGATTGCAGTCGGTGGCCAGGGCAATCGGCACTCCCGATTCGAGAAGCCGCCGTGCCGGGGCATACTTGTGCTTCATGAGGAAGAAGCTGGTTCCTGGGAGCAGAACCGCGGTGACCCCAGCGGCAGCCATCGCCTCGACGCCGGCCGGGGAGATCGCAGTGAGGTGATCTGCGGACAGGGCCTCGAGCTCCGCGGCCAGCTCGGCACCTCCGGAGTCCACGAACTCATCGGCGTGAAGTCGGGGAGCCAGACCCTGTTCCGCTCCAGCCGTCAGGACGCGGTGCGACTCCTCGGCCGTGAAGACGCCCTCCTCGCAAAAGACATCACAGAACCGGGCGAGCCCCGCTTCGGCGGTGGCGGGGATGATCTCCTGACAGACGACATCGAGGTATCGATTTCTCTCCTTTCGATACTCGGGCGGGGTCTCGTGCGCCGCAAGCAAGGTCGGGACAAGATCGACAGGGTGCTCTTCGGAGGCGCGGTGGATCGCGCGCAGCTGCTTCAACTCGTTGTCGAGTGTCAGGCCGTAACCGCTCTTGGCCTCCGCCGTGGTCGTTCCGTGTCGGAGCATGAGGTCGAGGCGATCGAGGACTCCGCCGGTCAGATCTGTCTCCGACGCCTGGCGCGTGGCTCTGACAGTGGACAGAATGCCGCCGCCCTCAGCGGCGATCTCCATGTAGGTCTTCCCCGCCAGGCGTTGCGAGAACTCCTCCTCGCGGCTTCCCGCCCAAGGTAGGTGGGTGTGAGGGTCCACGAATCCCGGGACGAGGGTTCCTGCGTTTGCGTCGAGTCGTTCTGCGGCCTCCAGGGAACCGACTTCGCTTTCGATCTCCTCGCGGGATCCGATGCAGGCGATCTTGCCGTCACGGCAGAGCACTTGGACACCGGACAGGCGGGAGACCTTGGCCTGCCCTGCTCCCGTGAGTGGTTCGCTTCCGAGGGGGGTCGCTACTTCGGACAAGTTCGTGATCAGGAGTTGGCTCATGGCAGGTTCAATCCTACGCGCTCGCGGCCGAGGGTTTCGACCTGGTTTCTCGTCCACACAACCACCTCCTCCCAATCGAGCGGAGCCGCCAGAGTCGGCATGGGTTCACCTTCGGCTTGGGAGAGGTCGCTGAGTCCCTTCAGAGCCTGGACAGGGAAGTCCCTGACGTGCCCGTACTTGGCGGACGACGCCTCGAAGAGCTCTGTCAGTGGCAGCTGCTGACAGAGCAGATAGAGATCGACGAAGTCGCGACGTGTACCGCGGCTGATCACGGCTCCCAGCTTCATGAGCCCGAGGTCGATGGGGGATGCCACGGCGAGGCCCTGGTATTCGGCCTGGGAGTCGACGAGGGGGTAAGGGTAGTAGAAGAGTCGGAGGCCGACCCCGCTGCCCGTTCGGGTGTAGAGGAACCCGTCGCGAGCTGTTTCTACCCGACAGGCCGAGTCCATTTCGAGCAGCTCCTGCAAGATGTCACGCCGATCCACGGAACGCAGCCGCAGGACGGGGCTCATGACATCGAGATCGCGAACCGGCCGATGGCCCAGGTAGAGAGCGAGAGCCGCCGAGCCCGCCAGGTAGGTATCCGCAGCCCAGGCCATGCTCGCCAGATCGGCTAGGAGAGCCGTGGTCTCACCGGTCAGGCTCTCGGGGTTGCTGATCTTCAGAGGGGCCATAGCTCCTCGAATTCGGTGGGTCGTGTGGCAGTGATCTCGCCATCGCCAAGAACAGCTGCCCAGAAGGCCAGGGAGCGTTTCGAGAGCTGGCGGCTGCCGTACCTTTGCAACCAGTCCTTGAGATCCGCCTCGCAGATGTTGGCGGTCAGCCAGCAAAGATCCTCGGTGTCGCCCTCCTCGAACATGCGACCGATCAAGAAGACTCGGTGCTCTGGAAGCTCCAACTCGTTGGCGTTGTAGTGCGCCAGGAGTCGCTCGGTCGACGTGGGAAGCGAAGTTGCCAGGTGCATGAGGTCCTGTGGGGTGGCGGCTACCCCAGGTCAGCGGAACCTCGAGGGCGAGCTTCACGAGGGCCGAATAGCTCCGTTCCGATCCGCACGTGGGTGGCTCCCTCCTCGATGGCGACCTCGAAGTCAAGGCTCATACCCATGGAGAGGCAGCCAGGGCCACCCTCCCAGCCGAGCACTGGACACAGGTCGTCACGGAGCTGCCGCAGGCGTTGAAACCAGGGTCGCATCGCTTCGAGCTCGCTCTCGAATGGAGGAATGGCCATGAGGCCGATCCATCGTACTGCCTGCAAGGAGGTGAGCTCTTCGACCACACCCGGAAGCTCATCGGGTAGAAACCCGTGCTTGGTTTCTTCGGCCCCCAGATTCACCTCGAGGAGGCCGTCGATCCTGCGGTCGCTCTTGCGGGCCTCCTTGTCGAGGGCTCGGGCAAGCTTGATCCGGTCGATGGAGTGCACGGTCGAGAACCGCGGCACCACCTTCTTGACCTTGTTGGTTTGCAGAGGTCCGATCAAATGCCAGTCGATCTCTCCGGGAAGGCTGGACATCTTGGCGAGGGCTTCCTGGACCCGATTCTCTCCGAAGACCCTGACTCCAGCCGACCAGGCTTCCTGCATGCGCTCGAGCGGCTGACTCTTGCTGGCACCGAGAAGAGTGATCTCCCCGGGATCTCGCCCGCAGCGGTGGCAGGCTTCGGCGATGCGCCGGCGAATGACGTTGACGCGCTCGGTGACGGTGGGCTCTGGCATCATCAGCTTGGAACTTCGAACTCGAACCATGGCGGGAGCGCAGCTCGCTGGTCGATGGCCTGGTTGGCCAACCCGTCGGCCTTCTTGTTGTCTTCCCGCCCTACGTGCTCGATGGTGAAATCGGAGATGGCCTGTCGGAGCTTCAGAGCCTGCAAGAAAATCGGTCGGAGGTGAGGTGCCTTGACCCGGTAGGCGCCGTTGACCTGTCGGACGAGAAGCTGACTGTCGCTGTAGACAACGAGCTTGTCGACCCCTCTCTCCGCAGCGAGCGTCAGAGCCGCGATCAGAGCCGCGTACTCGGCCACGTTGTTGGTGGCCTTGCCGAGGTAGCCCACCACCTCCTCGTGGTTGCAGTCAATCTCCAGGAAGACCCCGAATCCGGCATCGCCAGGGTTTCCCTTGGACGCACCGTCGATCCAGGCACGGGCACTTGTCGCTGCGGGGCGGGTCAACCGGCATCCTCTTCGATGTAGAGAATGCGTCTGCAGCTGTCACAAGACTCGATGTTCTTGGCCTGGATCGAGACGACCGTCTGGGGCCGGACCCGGTAGTTGCAGACACCACAATGCCAGATCTTGGGCCCCTTGCGCTCCACTTCCATGACCCTGGCCAGGGCGTTGCCGCCATAGCGCAAGCGGGTGCGCTCGAACATGGCGAGAATCTGCTTTGGGATCTTCCCTTCGAGCTCTTTCACCTGCTGGCGAAGCTCCTCCGCCCGGCGGGCCACCTCGGGTTTTTGCCCTTCCCATTTCTGCAGCTCCTGCTGGTAGCGCTCATCGAGCTCTTGAAAGGGATCCTGACGCTCGTCCAGCAGTCGTTGGGCTTCGTCGCCCTGCTCCATGGCCGCGAGCTCGCGCTCCTCCACTGCGCTGATCTGTTCCTTGGCGGTGTCGATCTCCTGAAGCAGGGCGCCGTACTCGCGTTGGTTGCGGACCATGCCGATCTGCTCCTGGAAGTGCTTGACCTTGGCTTGCAGGTCACTGATCTCGCCGTCGGCGGTCCGTTTGGCCAGCTCGGCCTCCTCCAGAGCTGCCTGGAGACCATCCATCTCGGCCTTCTGTCGACTGTGCTCCTCGTGCAGCTCCTGCATCCAGTCCGGGATGCCGGCGAGAAGTTCCTCCGCTGTGTTCAGCTCGTCGATCGCGTGCTGCAACTCGACGATGATCTTGAGCTCGTCACCCATGACCTGATGTTTCCCCCACGAATTCGAAAAAGAGACTCCTCCACCGCCCAGCAGGTGCGGACCTTGCTGCTCCAGTCTGGTGGAAGATGAGAAAAGGGGTGTCCTTCCGAAGGACACCCCCTACGCATGCCTGATGGCATTGGAGATCGTCTGGCAGTGGGCAGTCGATCGCTGCGACACCGCGGTAGCTGTTGATCTTCCGGCAATGAAACCTCGGTTTCCACAGTTCATGGGCCCACCTGGATTCGAACCAGGGACCTGCCGGTTATGAGCCGGATGCTCTAACCGCTGAGCTATGGACCCCCATTTCCCCAGAAGCTGGGGAGCCATGAAGTATAACACTCCTCGGCGGGCAGAAACTGCCCTCCGAAGACACTTTCAAGGAGGTGTTTGCGGGCCCGGAGGGACCCCTCAACCGGGCTGGTTGTAGAGGTGCCGGTAGCTGTTGCTGAAGAGCACGATGCGCTTGACGTAGGTCTTGGTTTCGACGAGGGAGAGCCCATCGATGAACCGATCGAGCTCCGGATTAGCCCCGGCCTGGCGCCACAGGCGTTTGATTCGATAGGGCCCGCCGTTGTATCCGGCCAGCGCCAATTCGACGTTGCCGTCGAACATGTCCAGAACCTGGCGAATATAGAGAGTCCCGAGACGGATGTTGTAGTCGGGGTCCGAGAGCCGATCGGTCGAGTATCGAAGCCCGAGACGGCCCGCCAGTTCCCGGCCCGTGGCTGGCATCATTTGCATCAGCCCCCGAGCGCCAGCCCGGCTCTTGGCGGAGATGTCGAAGGCACTCTCCTGGCGAATCATTGCGAACACGAGATTGGGGGACAGGTCCCTCTCTCGTGACCGCCGCGCAATCACCTCGTGGAAGTCCAGCGGATAGTAGAGGCGTTGGGCGTCTTCCGGCACCGACGACTGATGGGACTTTCCCAGGGCTGGGAAAGCACAGACCAGCGACTGGATGCTGTCTCTTCGCTGCCCCAAGCCGGCCAGGACCTTGGCTTCGAGGCCACAGTGAGCCTGTCGCTCGGCCTGGTCCTCCAGGCCTTCCAGCTCGAGAAGCGCGAAGTTGTCGAGACCGAGCTCGTGGAGCCATTCGGCTCGGTCCAGGACCGGATCTTCGGGCCACGGGGTGGTGGGCAGCGCCGGGGCAGATTCGGCGTCGGCACCGGTCTTCTCCAGCTGGGCCAGGGCGTGGTGACGGTAGTAGTCGGTGCTGCCGGCGGAAGCGATCTGCTGGTAGATGGAGGTGGCACGCTGGCTTTGCCCGAGGGCCTCGTAGGAACGACCCGACCAGTAGTGTCCGCTTCGGGAGTAGCTGCTCTCCGGATAGAGTGCAGCCAGCTCTCCCCATAGGCCGATGGCACCGCTGTAGTTCCTCGCCTCGAAGTCCTTCCAACCGAGCTGCCAGAGGTGTTTGGCGCCGGTGGTGTCGGTAGGTACCCTCTGGCGAAGGTGTCGGAGGGTCTGGAGCGCCTTTTCGAAGCTCTCTTGATCGTCTGCCAGCTCTCGAAAAATCCTCTTGAGCGCCGCCACGGAGCGCTCGGGGTCGTGATTCAACTCCACGACCAGTTCGAGGTACCCAATCGCCAGGCTGCGGAGCTGTTGTCGTTGGGACTGGGGTAGGTTGGTTCTGCCCCGCCTGGCTGCTGCGGCGTCCAGGGCGGCAAGCGCTCTCTGCCAGGCGACTTCTACCTGCGTCGCCGGATCGTCGGGTGAGAGCGTCTTGAGCATCGAGAGCGCCTCGACCCCTTTGTGATTCTCGGTCAGAGCCTCTGCCCGAAGCAGAACCCACTCCTCGAAGCGCGCCTCCTCCGAGACCTGGTCGACCATCTCCAGCGCCGACTCCTCGAAGCCCGCCGCGAGTAGGCTTCTGGCCCGATGCATGAGCTCATCATCGGTCAGGATCTCGGCCCAACGGAGCTCACCGCTCGGGTAGCGGAAGACCTCGATGACCTCGAGCTTGGAGGCGTCGAGAGGAAAGCCGGCAAGCAGACGTCGGGCGGCGGCCTTTTGGAGATCCGGCTCCTCGAGAGTCTCGCCTATGTCCCAGGTGGCGATCTCCAGGTCGCGCATCGCGCTGGTGGGCAGAGATTCGCGGTGCAAGAGATCGATCCGCTCGAGGGCGGTAGACCAGTCTTCCTGCATCCGCGCCACTTCCACCCAGCGGACTGCTGCTTGGGCTCGGATGGGGGAGGCTGGGTACCGACTCAGTAACTCCGCCAAGGCACGATCCGCAACCTCCCATTGCTCGTCGGCTAGTGCCGCGTCCGCCAGAACGAAGAGGCGCCAGTCTTCGAATGCGCTCCCGCGATCCGCACCTGAGTCGAGGTACTCGCGTGCCAGCTGCATCTCATCGTTGGCATGAGCGTAGAGGCCGAGGACGAAGCGGGCTGTGCCAACGGACGACGGCTCTGCAGTGAGGGTCGACAAGGCCTGTTCTGCGGCGTCGAAGTCTCCCTGTCGTTGGGCTTCCGCCGCCACCTTGAATGCCGGCTCCAGCGGCTCAATCCGGAACTCCTGTTGCGCGGATAGGGCCGGGGTGACCGGCTCGGTAGCGGCGGGTGGAGAGTCTCGAACCAGGGCGGCCGAGACGAGAATGGCGGCCGGCAGGAGCAGCCAACGCAATGGAGAGCGGAGCTTCACTTCAGCTGGATTGTACGCCCGCCATCAGGCTGCTGGATGTGAAGTCCGAGACAGGGCACGGTGTCGTGAACCGTGCTTCAGGGCCGGGTCTCTGCCTCACAGGCCGAGGATTTCCGATTCGCCGGCGGCGAGGATCCTCACCAACTCATCGTGGAAGTAGTCGGCCTCGGTTCGCACGGTGTCGTCGATTCTCTCTTCGTAGATCTGACGCGACCGGTCGATGTCTTCCCTGAGAACCTCGTAGATATTGCGATTGCGCCTACCGGCTTCGACCTGCTCTTCGTTGTAGAGCTTGATCTCGGTCACCAGGAGACGGGCCAGACGCCGCGCTTCCTCATGCACGGCTTCGCCGCTGCCCGCATCGGCGCTGAATCGGTTGGTCGTGAAGGCCCAGCCTGGCCCTTGTGCATCTTCCGGAGGGTTGATCTCTGCACCGTCGATGGCGACAGGAGCGGGTGCGACTTCTGGCTCCTGTGGTGGGGCTGCGAGATCCTCGCTGACAGTTTCGGCAACCGGCTCAGCTTCGACCTCAGCGGGCTCCGCCCATGATTGATCAACTGCGGGTTCGACCTCGAATCCGGTGTCCTCGGCTGGCTGCAGGTCGGTCTCGGCGGCGATCTCCATGTCTTCTTCAGCTTCCGCCACATCCTCGGCGATCGCCTCTTCGTAGGCTTCCTCCACTGCCTCCTCTTCGACTTCTTCGAAGTCGATGGCCTCTACGGCCTCCGCCTGGGGCTCTTCCGCCTGCTCGACCTCGTAGACCTCTTCAGCTTCCTCGAAGTCGACAGCCTCGGCCACTTCCGCCTCTTCCTCGGCGACCGCTTCTTCGTCGGGTTCTTCTTCGACCTCTTCGAATTCGACGACCTCTACAGGCTCCGCCGGAGGCTCTTCGACCTCTTCAACTTCCTCGAAGTCGACAACCTCGGCCACTTCCGCCTCTTCCTCGGCGACCGCTTCTTCGTCGGGTTCTTCTTCGACCTCTTCGAATTCGACGACCTCTACGGGCTCTACCGGGGGCTCTTCCGCCTGCTCGACCCCTTCGACCTCTTCAGCTTCCTCGAGGTCGACAACCTCGGCCTCTTCCGCAACCTCTTCGACCG
>JARFQS010000317.1 GCA_029287645.1 Thermoanaerobaculia bacterium
CTCCATCGTCACCTGCGAGAGGCCGGGACGCGAAACAGAGGTCAACCGCTTGACCCCGGACACGATTCCCACGGACTCTTCGATGGGGCGAGAGACCAGGGATTCCATCTCGGCCGGCGCGGCGCCGGAGAGCTTGGTCTCCACCGTCAGACTGGGGTAGGAGAGGTCGGGCAGAAGATTGATGGAGAGCCGGCCAAAGGCCACCAGGCCAAATAGAACCAGGGCGACCGCGACCATCGAGACCGTCACCCGACGGTGCAGAGAAAAATCGACGAGGCGCATGATTTCGGCTCTAGCCCGCGTTGGCGTCGGCGATCAGGATCTTGACGGCGGAGCCGTCCTTCAGGCCACCCTGTCCAGCGACGATGACCTGATCTCCAGCCTCGACTCCCGAGGTGACTTCGATCAGGTCCCCTTCCTCGAGGCCGAGGGTTACCGACCGCTTCTCGGCCACCTCGCCATCTGCCACGAAGACGTGCGCCTTCTGGAGCTCACGTAGCACCGCCTCCCGGGGAAGGAGCAGTGCCTCCGAACGCGTTTCACGCACGATGTTCACCGACACGAAGCTTCCGGGTCGCACCTGCTTGGGCGGCTCGGTGGCCTCGACCGTCACCTTCACCGTTCCGGTCGACGTGTCGACCACCGGGCTGATCTGGCGAATCCGACCCGCGAAGGCCACCTCGTCGGAGGCATCGAGGCGAATCTGGACCGAGCGGCCTTCCTCGAGTCCCAGGACATCTCGCTCCGGGAGATAGATGCGAGCGATGAGGGGGTCGAAATCGGTCACCTGGAAGAGCTCGTCGCCAGGCCGGACATGTTGGCCCAGCTGCGTCATCCGGGCCGTCACTCGACCGGAGAATGGCGCCACGATGGTGGTCTTTTTCAGCGCCCATTCGGCTTCGGCGAGCTCTTGCCCGGCGATCTCGAAATCGATGGTGAGCTTGTCGAACTCTTCACGGCTGATGAGCTCTCTGTCGACCAACTCCTTGGCCCGGTCGTACGCCGCGCGTGCGTTGGTCTCTTTGAGCTGTGCCTTCTTGAAGGCGATCTCCTCGTCATCCCGCACGAGCGTCGCCAGAACCTGCCCCTTCTTGACCCAGTTGCCCTCCTCGACCCTCAGGGTCAGGACTCGACCCTCGACCTCTGAGAGGACTTTCACCTCGTTCTCGGCCACCAGGTTGGCGGTGGAGCTGATGTAGGCGGAAACCGAGCCCTCCGACACCGCGGCTACCTCCACCGGAATCGGCGTCTTGGCCTCGTCGCCCTCGGCTTCCTCGCCGTCAGCTTCGGTCGCCTCGGCATTGTCCTGCGTATCTGCACTGTCCTCCACCGTCGAGGCGCCATTGGCCCGGGCCGCACTGACGTTCATCACGGTGACAGCACCAGCGGCCAACAGGACCACAGCGAGTGTCAACGACAGCCACCGCCACAGGTTCCTCCCACTTCTGGAGTCGTTCTTCTCTCTGTTTCGCTCTGTCATGTCAGCCACCGTCGACCCGGCATGGATTGCTCTGTCGTATTGGTTCCAACGCTCGTTTCTACGTATCGGAATCGGCATTTGTTTCAGTCGACTTGCGGCACCGCTGCGCCACCCACGGATTCAATTGACTCCCGGGTGGCTTTGCACCATCCTGTTCGCATGCGGCTCCTCGTCTCCTGCCCCTCCTGCAAACGCCAATACGATGCCTCGGATCTGAAGGCGGGGGACCGATTCCACTGCCTATGCAGCCAGACTCTCGAGGTGCCCGTCCCCGCACCGCACGACTCCGCGGTGGTCCGCTGCTCGGCCTGTGGCGCCCCCCGCCAGGGAGATTCCCGGACCTGCGCATTCTGCGATGCGGACTTCACTCTTCACGAACGGGACCTGCACACGATCTGCCCCGAGTGCATGGCACGGGTCAGTGACCGCGCCCGCTACTGCCATCATTGCGCCACGCCGCTGTTGCCTGCGGGTCGAGCCGGTGAGCCCACCTCGACGCCTTGCCCGAGTTGCGATGATTCGGTCTGTCTAACCAGTCGTCAGCTCGGCCAGCCGCAAATATCGGTCCTGGAGTGCCCTCGCTGCGCCGGCCTCTGGCTGTCCAAGGCCACCGTTCAAGTTCTCTTGGAGAAGGTGAGGAGCACATCTGCAGCCACGGCTCTGACATCGACCGAGGCGGCTTCGGCGACGATGCAACCGCACGTCGAAGGGAACCCGGCTCGCCTCTATCGCCCCTGCCCGGAGTGCGGCAAGCTGATGCACCGAATGAACTTCGGCCGCAAGAGCGGCATCCTCCTCGACAGCTGCCGTCCCCATGGCCTGTGGTTCGATGCCAACGAGCTCGACGCCGTGGTCCGCTGGATCCGCGGTGGAGGCGAATCTGCGGCCATGCGCCATCAGAGGGAGATGGACGAAGACCGCCAGCGCCGGGCGGAGTTCGAGATGAAGATGCCTACGCTGGATTCTGACTGGACGGGTCGGGCCGCTGGCCCGAGATCTCTCGTGGAGCTTCTCGGTTGGGCGTTGGACCGGATTCTCGCTCTCTGAGGCAGCCGCCCAGCACTGCGAAATATTCGACTGCCGGGCCCGGAGGGCCATGCTACGATCGAGCAAAATTGTGGCGCATCCGCCACTTTGACGTGATATTCGCCTGATCTCCTGCCTTTGGACCGACCCATGATCGAAGCACCGGCACTCCTTCGCTCCTACGTGCAGGGCATCCGAAGACTCAGCGGCGCGGATTGTGCCAGTCTCTTCATCCCCGCACCGATGAGCCGCCTGGCTCGCCCTCTCCTGCTGCACGACGGTGACGCCCCACCGGTTCCCGAGCTCGAGGACCTCGAATCGGCGGAGGAGTTCGCCAATCGAATGGCGCAGGCCAGCGCCGCAACTGGTGACCAGGAGAGCTCCGGAATCCCGTCCATGGTCGTCAGCCAGGCCGACGATTCCGGACTCGTACCCCTGCCCTCCGTGGAGCCTCCGTGGACTCTGGGCGCCCTGTTCGGCGAGGAAGGCAACCGACGACGAACCGACGCTCTGGACAGCAGGAGCGGCATTCCCCTGGGCGCCTGGATCGGCCTGCGGTTTTCAGCCGGCAAAGGTACCGTTCTGGAGCGACTGGCCAGCAGCTACCTTCCCAGTAGCCTACGGCAAGCCAGGGATCCAGAGCATTGGTGGGACTGGTTGTTCGCGCTGGGCGGGGCCCTGGCCAGTCACACGAGCCAGGTATCGGCGATCCTCAAGGACCCCACCACGGGGCTACCCGATCGGAAGGAGTTCCAGGCGGTTCTCGCCGATCGATTTCGCGAGGCCGACGACGAGGGTACGCCCCTGTCTCTCCTATTGATCAACCCAGACGACTTCTACACCGTCAATGAACGCTTCGGACGAGAAAGCGGTGACCAGTGCGTCCGAACCATCAGCGAAGCCTTGCGGACGACCCTGCGAGTCACCGACCTGGTCTCCCGGTACGGAGGCGTGGTCTTCGCCGCGATCTTGTCCGAGACCCCAGAGCAGGAGGCGCGAGAGATCGCGGAGCGTGTCGAGCAATACCTCGGCGGCCTCAGTTTCCTGGACGGAGAGGTGTCGCTGTCATTCAGCATCGGGCTCGCCACATTTCAACCCGGCAAAGACCCGGTCTCGGTGCCTCTCGAGCTGATCCGCAGAGCCGACCTGGCTCTGAACACGGCGAAGCGGATGGGGGGAGGCACGGTCGTGGGCTGGCAGGAGGATTTTGCCTCCCAGCATATCGGTAGCTTCGATCGACTCAGCGGTATCTTCACCGGCAATATGGCGAAGGACTACCGCAACATGGTCCTGCTCAGGGACACCATCGACATCATCGCACTGCACGATGCGTTCGATGATCTCGCAGCTCGTGTGGTCGACAGACTCTACACGGCGTTCTCTCCCAGTCGCATCGGCCTGTTCACCCGCGACGAGCAGGGCCATCTGCAGCTGCTTCACGGTCTGACTCGGAGCGATGGCGGAGGCGGCCTGCAAACTCGCATCGAGACATTGGAGCTCGAGCCGGAGGAGCGGCAACGACTGAGGATCGCTGTCGCCGAACTCGAGGCCAGTGAATTCGTCTACGACTCCTCCACTACCGATACCGACCCGTCCGGCTCGACGCAGCGAGCCTTCTTCACGGTGCCTCTGACCGTCGGTAACGATTGCCTCGGCTGCCTGATGATCGACGGTCAGCGAGGGTCCATGACGCTCGACTCCTCGGACCTGATCTTCCTCAAGGCCCTCTCGGCTCAGCTGGCGGTCGCCATGGACCGGGCCCGCCTTGCCGACCTGGGAAGGCGGCGAAAGGAAAAGGAGCATCGCGCTCTGCGGGCCGAGTTGAGTGATCTTCGACAGGCCCTGCAGCAGGTCAAGCTCGTCTACCGCTCGAGCGAGATGG
>JARFQS010000360.1 GCA_029287645.1 Thermoanaerobaculia bacterium
GACGGAGCGGCTGAATTCTCCCTGCCACCTCTCGTTTCGGTGCACGGCACCCGGCCCGCCTTCGGAGCTGCGTTTGCTGCTGAATTTCAGGCTCTGTCCCTGGCTCTCGATCGAGAGGTCTTCGGAGGAGAGGCCTGGCACCTCCATTCGAACCACATATCCATCGTCGCGCTTGAAGATGTTCACGGGAGGGAAGGCCCCTTGGCCAACCACGCTGGAGGCGAACCATCCGAGCGGCTGCTGAACCGTCCTCTGCAGCTCCTTCTGCAGTCGAATCAGGTGTGCGAAGGGGTCCAAGTTCGAAGCCAAGACTGACCGTGCCATGGGGTTTCTCCTCGTTCTCCTCGACGTCTCTGAGGTCACCTGAAACGTCGAACTGAATCACATTCGACCTAAACCTGTCCGAAACCTAATTCCCGATGGCCGTCCGTCAAGGGAGGCCCGCCCTCCGGTGTGGCTCCGGAATCGGGCTCGAAAGCGCAGGCCAATGAAGCGCTTCGCGGGTTGCCGGTGGCGGTGGGTCCCGAGAACCCGATTCTCGGGACCCACAGCTGGCCGGTTGGGCGATCGGGACGGATGACTCCTCCGCGGAAGAGGCGTCGGACTGGACGCGGACCGCCCAGTCCCTGTACGGCAAGCTCGAGCAGGCCGTCGCCCCGTTGTTCTACGCGAACCGCCCGGTCTTCATCGAGGTGATGCGCCACGCCATCGCGCTCAACGGCTCGTCCTTCAACACCCAGCGAATCGTCGGACGATATGCGGCCAGGGCGTATCTCGGCGAGGGCCGCACCCGTGTTGTGCTTCAGAGGTGGTAGTGTGCACCCGGACGGTATGGCACGAAGCGTGGCGACCACTGGGCGCTTGCGAGGAGTTGCGCGAGCTCGTCGTCGCCGAGCAACCGACCGAGGCCGGTATCGCGCGCCTCGATCGCGACGGCGAGGGCGACCCGCGCAGCGACCTCGCGGATGTGCTGCATTCGCGGTAGCAGCAGGCCCTGGGCCTCCTCGGTCGGCGTTACCATCGCGCTCAGAGCCTGTGCGGCGGCGGTGAACATCCGGTCCGTGGCTTTCCCCGCGCGGGCGACGAGCGCACCGAGGCCTACGCCCGGGAAGATGTAGAGGTTGTTGCACTGTGACATGTGGATCGTTCGCCCGCGCCAGCGCACAGGCGGGAACGGGCTGCCCGTGGCCACCAAGGCCTGCCCATCGGTGAACTGCAGAGCCTCCTCGGGCGTACACTCCGAGCGCGAGGTCGGGTTGGACAGCGCGAGGATGACGGGCCGCTCGGTGGCCTCGGCCATGAGGCGTAGGATACGCTCGTCGAATAGGCCCTGCGCGGCGGTATAGCCGATCAGCGCGGTCGGTTTGGCGTTGCGCACAACGTCGGCCAGGCCGATCCGATCGGGATTGTCGAGGGTCCACCCGGTGACCGCGTCGCGCGGCTGGGCGAACGGGCGCTGGACGTCGTCGACTGCCGGGTCGTCCTCCAGGAGCAGGCCCTGCGCGTCGACTGCGAAGATCCGCCGGCGAATCTCCTCCGGGGTGAGACCTTCCCGTTCGAGCACCGCACGGAGGTTGGATGTGGTGCCCCAGCCGGCCTGACCGAAGCCGACGATGCAGAAGCGTTCGTCCCGAAACCGGCTCTGCTTGATTCGCACGGCGGTCATGAGCGCTGCGCAGGCGGTCGCGCCGGTGCCCTGGATGTCGTCGTCAAAGGACAGCAAGCGCTCGCGGTAGCGCTCGAGCAGGGTAAACGCCTTGTACTTGGCGAAGTCCTCCCACTGGACGAGGGCGTCAGGGAAGCTGCGCTTGACACCGAGCACAAATCTCTCGACGAATCGCCAGTACGCCTCGCCCTCGAGCCGCGGGTGGCGGTAGCCGAGGTAGAGGGGGTCAGCGAGCAGGGTCGGGTTGTTGGTGCCGACGTCGAGGCAGATCGGCAGCGAGCAAGCAGGGTGAATCCCGCCCGCGGCGACGTAGAGGCTGACCTTGCCGACCGGGATGCCCATACCGTCAGCGCCTAGGTCGCCAAGGCCGAGGATGCGCTCGCCATCGGTGACCACCATGAGCTTGACCTGCGGCAAGGGGCTGTTGGCGAAGATCTGGTCGATTGCGCCGATTGTGTCGGGGTTCACATAGACGCCGCGGGCGCGGCGCATGATGTGCGACAGCTGCTGACAGGCCTGACCGACCGTCGGGGTGTAGACGATCGGAAGCATCTCGGTGAGATTCTCCGACAACAGTCTATAGAACAGCGTCTCGTTGCGGTTGAGCAGGCCGAGGAGGAAGAGGTAGCGCTCGAGGTCGTCGGGCTTGCGTCGATAGCTGTCGAGCGCGCGGCTGACCTCCTCCTCAATCGTCGAGACGCCGTGCGGGAGGAGACCGACGAGGCCGAGGGAGGCGCGCTCCTCGAGGGTGAAGTAGGAGCCCTTGTTGAGCAGCGGGTCGGTCAGCAGCTCCTGGCCCCTGAGGTAGACCTCGAAGTACTGCTCTCCCGTCAGCGGGTCGGACTTGAAGTCGAAGCTCTTCACGGCGGCCTCCCTCTCCTTCGTCAGATTTTCGCACAGGCGCTCCTACCGCACCTCGGCTGGCAACTCGAGCCATCCGCGGCTGGATCCCTGACGCTCCTGATGAAACCCTCGCAGGCCGCGTCCATGACGGCAGCCCACACGCCAGCGGCTTCTGCGCAGTCCACTGCTCGGTCGGGGACCGAGTCAGGCCGGCACGAGTTGGACTCGGAATCTCCCGCATCGTGGCAAGTTGGCGGACAACCTGGCCATCTTCAAGTCTTGCGAGCCCAGCCCCTGCATCGGGTGATCGTCTGACTACTCCCATCGGCCAGGGCGGGGTAAATTGCCTTGTGATCGGAGATTCGAACGGGTGCGTCTCGCTTCTTCCAAGATGGGCCGAAGAGAAGCTTCGGAAACTCTTGGCCAAGGTCGGACGGCGCCGTAGCTTTCGCTGGGAGAGGCGGAGCAGTCTCATACCCCCCCTTACAGTACAGCGGAAACGGCCGCAGATCGAAGGAGACCCCATGGCAACGCGTATCGAAGCCGACTCGATGGGTCGGCTCGAGGTCCCGGCTGACAAGTACTACGGCGCCCAGACGGCACGCTCGTTGGTGAACTTCCGGATCGGCACCGAGCGCATGCCGGCCGAGGTCATCCGGGCGTTCGGGATCGTGAAGAAGGCCGCAACGCTGGCGAACCATGAGCTCGGACTGCTCGACGAAGAGCGCAAGGACCTGATCATCCAGGCGGCCCAGGAGATCATCGAGGGCAAGC
>JARFQS010000377.1 GCA_029287645.1 Thermoanaerobaculia bacterium
GTATGTAGGCGTGCATCAACTCCTGCAGCACTTCTGCCGATGTCGCCAGCGGTCGCTCTTCTACCAGGCTCGCCTCGAAGAAGGCCCTGGCCTCGTTCCGCAGCGGGTGTGATCGGCCGACCGCGTACATCAAGACATTCGTGTCCACGAACATCATCAATTCTCACCCGCCCCGGAGCGCGAGGACCGGTCGATCACCTCTCGATGCTCCTCCCAATCTGGCTCCCGACCCTGTTCCCTCTCATCGCACTCTGCGAAGAAGTCCATCAAGGCTTGCTTCGAGTCGATTTTCTGCTCGAGTTCTCCTGCCGTGGCCTTCTCGCGACCAGCATCCCGCAACCATGCACTCAGAGACATCCCGTGGCGCTTCGCCAACCGACGGAACTCCTCTCTGTCCTGCTCTCCAAGCAGGATCTGGACCCTAACCATGATGAGTCCTTACTATACACATACGCACTTATTATACACAACACTCCTTTAACCCATCTTCATACCGGGATCAGTACTGCCCTCGACATACAAAGTCGCAAGGGGCTCCTCGAATCTGACGAAAAAGACGAGGCCCCTCCACCCGGCCCCGGCTCAGCACCAAGAACATTCAGCTTCTCAAATGGGACTTTGCTTGTCCTGATTTAAAGATTCGTGTAGGGTTCGCCCCCTGTTCAACCATACGCGGACGAATCGCTAGAACCCCTGGGGTGTCAGCAGCAGACCGCGAACCTCGAGGAGAAACTGTATGTGGAAGAAGACGATTGCCAACTCGACACTGATGATGCTTCTGGTCATAGGCCTGAGCGTTTCAAACCTCCAGGCCCAGGCTCCCGAAGTCCAGCAAACCTCATCCGAGGCTGACATGCAGGCCGCGCTATCCGGTGGCGTGCCGGGTGGACGCTGGAAGGAGGGTCTGATGTTCGAGGGCATTCGGCCTCAGCCCTGGCTGCAGAGCGCAGCAAATTGGTTTCCGGGCACCGAAGACGTGCAACCCGAGGAGATGCGCATTACTTTCATGGGCACCGCGCCGTTGATCCGGCCCGGTCAGATGAACACCTCGATCTTCGTGGAGCTGGGGAACGGCGACAACTTCGTCTTCGACATCGGCGAAGGCTCGATCGCTAACTACCAGGGTGCCCGGGTAGCACTGAACCAGCTGACGAAGGTCTTCATCACTCACTTGCACGTCGATCACTTCGGAGCCCTTCCGTACCTGTGGATGTTCCGCACTTGGAACGGCGGCTGGCATGAGCCGCTCGAGGTCTTCGGACCCTCCGGCCGCACACCGGAATATGGAACAGAGAAGATGGTAGAGGGCATGAAGATGATGACCGGCTGGCATCGGGATGCCTTCAGCGTGTTCCCGGTCGGCAGTGGCTGGGACATCAAGGTCCACGAATTCGACTATGCGGACAATGGCGGTGTGATCTACGACCGCAACGGCGTCACTGTGAAGCACTGGCAAAGATCGCACGCCAAGGACGGGGCATCTGCGTATCGGCTGGACTGGAATGGAATGTGCTTCGTCTGGACAGGAGACGGCCGGCCCAGCAAGCTCGACGAGAAATACGCCAAGGGCTGCGATGTCTACGTCACGGAACTGCAGACGGAGCTCGTCGAAATCGGCTCAGGCGTGCAGGGCGTGCCGCCGTTTCTCGCCCGCTACACCATCGACACACACCACACCCCCGCCTACGCGGCTGGCTATCTGGCCAGCAAGGTACAGCCTCGGATGTTCATGACCACTCACACCAACTTCGATCCTTATCAGAACGAAGAGACGGTGGCCCAGGTGCGCTATCACTGGAAGGGCCCCTATCACTTCGGCTTCCCCGACGGTGTCGTGGTGAACGTGACCAAGGACAGCATCTGGGTCCGGGAAGGCATCCTGCCTGACTACCCCAACGCTCGGTCACCTCAGTTCGACTTTTCCAACGGACAGCTGGTGGTACCACACCCGCCCACGAGCCGAGCCGAGATCCAGAACGAATGGATTCGCGAGCAGCAGCTCGACCCGACGGTCTACTACCCAGAGGACTACATGCCCGAGCTTCTCGAGGACTGGCCCGTCGAGGGCGACCTGGTCGTCCCGGTGGAGGTACTGCCGGAGAAGTTGAAGGAGAGCATGGGCGCGGCCTGGGAGCACAAGGTCAAGAACAACGAGGTGCTGGAACAGCAGGAGAAGGAACAGAAGAACTGAGCCTCTGCTGAGTCCTAGAAGTGTGTTAGTCAGGGCCGTTCCGCTTCAGCGGAGCGGCCCTTCCTCTAGCCTCCGGAATTGTCGGAGTCTTTGAAGGTCAGGGGGTCGAGGCCGAGGCGATCCATGCGCTCTTCCCACTTCTTGCGGGCCAGGCGGCGCATGTCGGCGACTCGATCCGCCTCGTCGACGATCTCGATGCCGATCAGGGTCTCGACCACATCCTCCAGGCTGACCACTCCGGCGAGGCCACCATGCTCGTCGAAGACCGCCAGCAGGTGCTCCCGCTTGGTGAGCAGCTCGTCTGCAATGTGCTCGACTGATGCCTCCTCCGTCACGAGCCCGAGGTCGCGCTTCATCTCTCTCAAAGGCACATCGCCACGTCCCTGAAGCTGGGCAATCAGGAGGTCCGTTTTGAGCACGAATCCGGTGATGTCGTCCCGTGTCTCCTTATAGATCGGTATCCGCGAAAACGGGATCTCTGGGTGCTCGTCCAGTGCCTCCGACACCGTCAGTTCCTGCTGCAGGGCGAAGACCACGGTTCGCGGCGTCATGATGTCTTCGGCTCGCAGCTCAGGAAACCGGAACAGGTTCCTCAAGATCCGCGATTCCGAGTCTTCGAGGTATCCACCCTCGGCTCCGATCTCGGCCATGGCCGCGAACTCCTCGCGGCTGAACACGTGGACCTCCTTGCCGCCGGTAATCAGCTTGGTCAGTCGCTCCGAGACCCAGATGAACGGGTAGAGCACCCAGATCAGGATCTGGATGAACCAGGCGGTGGGCCCAGCCAATGAGCGCCAGAACACGGCTCCCAGCGTCTTGGGCACGATCTCGGAAAGGAAGAGAATCAGCAGCGTAAGGACGGCCATGGCGATCCCGACGTAGCGATCGCCGAAGTAGGCCGCTGCCTCGGCACCCGCGCCGCCCGCACCCACGGTATGCGCGATCGTGTTGAGAGTGAGAATGGCTGCCAGGGAGCGATCGATGTCGGTCTTGAGCTTCTTCAGGCGCGCCGCCGATTTCTTTCCCTGTTGCTCCAAATGCACGATGTAGGACGGCGAGACGCTGAGCAGCACCGCCTCGGCGACCGAGCACAAAAAGGAGAAGACCAATGCCAGGCTCGCATAGAGGATCATCCTCGCGAGGTTCTCTGGCTGGCCCGCAGCGCCACTGCCCCCACTCGGCACACCGACAGCCCAAGCGGCAGCAACTACGCTCACGGCGATCAGAAGACTCGTGATTGCGATTCGTCGTCTCAAGGCGAGGCACCCTCCTTCGACACCTGGATGACCCAAGTCTATCCGGTGTCGAGCGGGTCGCCTTCCACGGGAGATCGAGTTAGGCTCTCACCGATCCAGCAGGAGGAGAAATGCGCGTGACTGACATCCCCGACCCTGACTCCAACCGTCACGAGGCGGAGAACGATTGGCCC
>JARFQS010000397.1 GCA_029287645.1 Thermoanaerobaculia bacterium
CTCCAGAATAGCCTGTTCCACCTCATCGATCACGTAGTCCGGCGTCGAAGCACCGGCGGTGACCCCGACAACGTCGACTCCTTCAAACCACTCGGAGCGCAGATCCTGCGGCCCCTGGATGAGGTGAGAAGGCTTCGATTCGCGACAGATCTCCCAGAGATGTCGGGTGTTCGCACTCTTCTTTCCACCGATCACGAGCACCAGCCCGACTGCTGGGTCGGCGCACAGAACCCGGGCCGCGTCCTGATTCTCTTTCGTGGCATAGCAGATCGTGTCGGCACGTGATGCATTGGACGACCGAGACTCGATGAGTTTCACGACGTCCTCGTAGTCCTCCGAATTGAGCGTCGTCTGGTAGAGAACCTTGACCTTCGGGTAGCGGCTCCAGTCTACCTTTTCGGCCTCTTCCTCGGTCTTCAAGATATGGAAGGTACCCGGCTCACGATCCTTGGTATAGCCGATGACTTCCCGGTGCTGGGGCTCGCCGATGAAGACCAGGTGCGCACCTTCTGCGAGAGCCCGGTCGGCCTCCTCGTGAATGTCGTAGACGAAGGGACAGGTCGTATCCAGGATCTTCAAGCCTCGACTCCGTGCCTGGCGGTGATACGACGGCGGCACCCCGTGGGCGGAGAACACCACCGTACCTTCGTCGATCTCCTCGAGCGACTCGATCGTCGATACTCCCAATGCCTCCATCTCGTCGACGACACGCTCGTTGTGGACCACCTGGCCGAGGATCTTGCCGTCGTCTCCACCCAGCGAAGCGAACTTCTTGACCTTGCGGTCGGCAATTCGCACACCGGCGCAAAATCCGTACTTTTCGGCTCGTTGGATTCTCATGGCGAAGCGGCGCGATTGTAGCACTCGCCACCGTCACTCCGGCCCCTGAAGAGTGTCCTCAGAATAGGTCGTTTCGTAGCCGAAGCTCCTACCTGGAATACCGGACTCACAAAGAAAACACTGCCTAGGGCAGCGATCTCGGCCTATTCTCGCGAGCCTGCCAAGCTGGCACCCGGGTTGCTGTTCCTCTCTGCAGAGAGCATGCTAAACCTCCAACGAAAGGAGTCGCCCGTGTGCAAGAAGCTGAAATCCCTGCTCGTGGTCTCGAGCCTCTGCTTCGTCGCCCAACCGGCTCTCGCTCAGTACACGAGCCGCCCCTACACGGGACCACCCGTATCCAAGAACCACTTCCGCGTCAACGTAGGGTATTTCTCTCCCAATGGCGGGTCGGATTACTGGAACGACAAGCAGTTGGACTTCACCGGCTCGGCCAGCGATTTCGCCAACGCCTCCGTAGGCGTCGACTACATCCGTCTCCTCACCGAGCGGCTCGGGCTGCTGGTGACGGCGAACTTCTGGGACGCCGACTCCCAACAGTCGTACCGGGACTACACCGATGAGTTCGGCGCCAACATCACCCACACCACCACGGTCTCGACCAATTCTCTCGAGGTGGGTCTCATCTACAGCTTCCTGCCCCGGCAGGCGGCAGTGATTCCCTACATTGGTGGCGCAGGAGGCTACTACGCCTGGGAGCTGAAGGAGGAGGGTGATTTCATCGATTTCGGTGCCTTCCCCGCAGAGATCTTCACCGACAGCTTCTCGTCCAGCGGCGGTACCTTCGGTTGGTCCGCGTTATTCGGCCTCGAGATTCCCTTCGGCCAGAAATGGTCGCTATTCCTGGAAGGCCGGTGGCAGGGAGTGCAGGCCGAGCTGGAAGGTGACTTCCAGGGATTCGGCACCCTCGACCTTTCAGGCGGCACGGCTCGGATCGGAGTGTCGTATGGGTTCTGAGGAGAGCGCCGCTCTCCTCAGGGCTTGGGTCCTGGGGCTTGGGTCCCGGGACCCGAGGTCAGCAGAAGGCTTCCTCGTAGTCTTCGATCGCGGCGCTCACCACTTGGAGCGCGTGCTCGCGGTCATACACCGATTCCACCACCATGTGAGATTCCTGGCCCGGCACCAACTTGTAGGTTCCGAAGTAGTGCCGTAGCCGCTCGATGAGAATCTCCTGCAGGTCCGAGATGTCCTCGATCGCCCCATAAAAGTAGTCGTTTTCCAGAACGGCCACGATCTTGTCGTCGGCCTCACCTCCGTCGACCGCTTGCAGGCCGCCGACGACCTTGGCATTCAGTATCACCTCGCTCCTGTTGATGGGCCGCTCGCTGAATACGCAGATGTCCAGTGGGTCGCCATCCCCCTTTTCCGCGCTGGGCGACAGCGCGTTGACCCGCTCGGCACAGTAGGTCTGAGGAATGAAGCCGTAGAGGGCCGGCGGTAGCGACGAGCTGCGTTGCGGTCGATCGACCCGAAGGTAGCCGGTGAACTTGTCGACTTCGTACTTGACCAGGTCGAAGGGGGTGATCTCGATATAGGCGTGCACCCATCGCGGCGGTCGGCGGCCGACCTCCAGACCGTGCCAGGGATGCGGTCGCCACCGATAGAAGGAGGTCTGCTCAGCCATGGTCCTATCCTTTCGCGTCGGGTGAATAGTCCACCAGAGCGGGCGGCTCCTGGGAGGGGTCCTCCAGCAGCTGCAGAGCAGCCTGGATGACGGCCATCTGCTTCTCAGGATCGTTCGGTGTATCCAGGGGGTAGCCGTGGCGGAAGGGAACCATCAGGCCCCTCGGAGGGCCCACCTTCTCCGCCACCAGTCGCAGCAACTGAATGACCACTGTCGAGATCCCGTGACGCTCCAACTCGGCTGCGATCAGACCCACGGTCTGATTGCAGGTCGGTCACACAGGGACCAGGAGGGCAATATCCACACCCTGATCCACGAAGCTTGCGCGCGCTTCTGGAACTACGTCCCGGACCATCCGACCGGTGGCCGTGACGGATCCCATGAAGCTCAGATAGCGCTCCGCCAGGGAGCCGACGCCCCCCTGTTCAACCAGCTCCCTCAACCTGTCCAGCGGGAAGGCGATGTTCGGATCCTGCTCGACGCCCCGGTGGTCCCACGATTCACTGCGGTGGTTCTCCACCAGCCGACCGATGTCTGAATCCCAGGGAATCTCGCGATAGGAGGAGTCACCCCCCTTGATGTCATCGTCGAACGGTTGCTGGCCCTGCAACGTAAGACCAGCAGTTGAGACGAGTCCCAGACGACATTCGGACAGCGGCTTGCTCAAGGGCGTCCAGGGTACCGGATCGATCTTCCGCCACCGGTAGGTCCTGATGAACGCCTTGACCCCCAACGAGAACTCGCTCATATCTCCCATGGCGGGACTATCCTAACGTGTAAGGGTTGAGGCACCCGGCAGTCCTGCCGAGTGATCTTCGAGGGCTTGGGGGTTGAGCCAGCTATCGTGCCTCCAGCTGGCCTTTGAGGGCTTGGGGGTCTTTTTCCTTCCGCTGCGACAGCCCCGACTAGCAATACCTCGCTAGGCCCCAGAAGCCCTTACGCCCTTGAGCCCCTACTGCCTTTGACAGAAATGCGGTGACAGGCACCTCATTCCGCAACGCCGTGGGGGCGCTCTCCGGCTTCGGCTCTGGCGGTGTGCTTGCCTCAGAGAATAGGGTGCCTGTCACCGCATTCCTCACAGGTGGCGGCCCCACCCGGATGTAGATACGGTCTTGGGAATCAAGCCTCCTGATGGTGTGGGTTGAAAGGTTGTTGGTGTAGTAGGACTCCGTAGACGAGGTGTAGGAGCTTTCTCATCGCGGCGACGAGAGCGCTTTTCTTGGGCAGCCCCTGTTGGAGTTTGCGTTCGTAGAAGGACTTGAGGACGGGATTCCACCGCACGCCGGCCAGAGCTGCCATGTAGAGGGCCCGTCGGAGTCGCCAATTCCCCTGTTTGGAGATCCGGGGTCGTTTGCGCACCGAGGAGCCGGATTCAAACAGGATGGGTTCGAGTCCAGCGTAGCTGGTGAGCTGCTTGGGATTGGCCA